>DAIAVG010000042.1 GCA_027445725.1 Acidithiobacillus sp. | reverse complement strand
TGCCGCATCAATGCCGAAGACCCGGAGCGTTTCGTACCCTCTCCGGGACAAATCACCGCCTGGCACCCACCCGGCGGGCCGGGCATACGGGTCGACAGTCACATTTATGCGGGTTATCGAGTGCCGCCCTTCTACGACTCCATGATCGGCAAAATCATCGCCTTCGGAGGCGACCGTGAGGAAGCCAACATGCGTATGCGCAGTGCCCTGCGCGAAACCACCATTGAGGGTATTCAGACCAACATTCCCTTGCACCGGCGGGTCCTGGAAGAGGCACAGTACGCCGCCGGCGGGGTGCATATCCACTATCTGGAGGCCTTGCTCGCCTTATGAAAATCGCCTGGTGGCAGCTCGACATGCGCGTCCCCGCGACAGCCGCGACAGCCATCGAGGCGCAATTGCTGGATGCTGGCGCAGAAGCCGTCACCTTTCTTGAAGGCAATGACGGTGAAACCGTGTTCGATGAAGGCCAGATCTGGCAGAACAGCCAGTGCCAGGCCTTGTTTGCTGCCGACGACCATAGTGAAGCCGCCCTGCAAAAGCTGGCCAGAGACCATGACTGGCAGCAATTCGCAGCACAGTTCACCCCGCTGGAGGAACAAGACTGGGTAGCGGCGACGCAGGCCGCCTTCCCGGCACGTTGCTTCGGTCGCCTCTGGGTAGCCCCCAGTTGGGATGCTGCGCCCGCTGACGCCACTCGCGTGCTGCATCTCGACCCCGGCCAGGCCTTTGGCACCGGCGCCCACGCCACCACGGCCCTGTGCCTGCGTTTCCTGGACGCGCAGATCCGCGGGGGCGAAAGCCTTATCGATTACGGTTGCGGCTCCGGCATCCTGGCTATCGCCGGGCTGCTGCTGGGTGTCGACCAGGCGTTCGGCGTCGATACGGACCCCGTTGCGCTGCAGGTAGCCGCAGCCAATGCTGAAGGCAACGGCGTCCGTACTGGCCTGCAACTCGCGCTACCGGGAAACGCCAGTCTGCCCATGGCCGACATCCTGGTCGCCAACATTCTGGCGACCCCCTTGTTGGCCCTCGCGCCCACTTTGGCTCACTCTGTCCGTCCAGGAGGCTGGATCGCACTATCCGGCATCCTGCACCATCAGGAAGCGGAGATTGACGCCGCCTATAGACCCTATTTCGATCTCGCCGCCCCGCAACACGAAGAAGACTGGTCGCTCCTCTATGGCCAGCGCAAAATCGGAGTATGACCATGGAAATCACCTGCCCCCGCTGTGAATCGACCTTTGCCACGGATGGTAAAGCCCTGCGCGAGCATCACTATCAGGTGAAATGCAGCGTCTGCCAACAAATCTTCCCTATTGATGTCACCGCAGAGCATACGCGTGCCGGTAGCAGCCTGGGGCGCCGTCTGGGTAGACTTCTGCTCATCCTGGCCATCATCCTGCTGATTATCGCCCTGATTGGACAGGTACTTTGGTGGACACACAGCTACAGTTACGCCGCCACCAGCGCGCCCGTACGCCGCGTCCTGCTGAATGGCGCAGAACAACTGGATATCACCATTCCGTGGCCAGGCCCTAACAAAGACATCCGTATTTTAAACAGTCAGGTTACCCCAGTGGGGGATCACTTGGCGCGCATCACCGGCAACATCGAAAATGTGGCCAACCAAGTCCAGGCCTACCCGGTGATCGAAGTCACCCTCAGTAATGCCTATGGCGCACCCATTGCCCACCTGCATTTTACCGCAGCACAATACCTGCGCGGAGAATTCCATGCCAGCGCCGGATTTGTTCCTGGCACTGCAGTACCATTTACCCTCAGCAGTCCTACCTTGACGGCGGCTGCCGGTTACCAAGTCACTCTCCTCAGTCGTCCCTGAGGAGGCTGGCCATGGGAACCACGGACATGTCTTTGAGCGATTGCGTAACCCTGGTCATGGACCGCTATCTGGCGGATTTGCAGGGTGAAGTACCCAGCAACTTGCACGCACTGATCATAGACGAGGTGGAACGTGCCCTGTTCGCTAACACGCTGCAGCATTGTAGCGGGCAACGCGGCATGGCTGCCCAATGGCTGGGCATCAATCGCAACACTTTGCGTAAGAAACTACAGGCCTACGGATTAGATACCTGAATCAACTGCGGAGCGGCGTTCGCCACCGATTGCGGGTTCGCACCAACCACGTTGCCGCCGCCATTCAGGTACTGCTGATAATAAGCGAGTACCCGCGGCACGTAAGCCTGGGTTTCTGCAAAAGGCGGAATATGATAACCCGCCTGGATCACGGCCTGCGATCCCGCATTGTAGGCGGCCACCGCCAGCTTCAGGTCACCACTAAATACACGCAGCAAATGGGCCAGGTACGCCGTGCCACCGTTGATGTTATCAGCCGGGCTGAAGGAATTGGCCACCCCAAAACGATCCGCCGTTGCCGGAATGAGCTGCATCAACCCGACTGCCCCTTTGGGTGAAACCGCCCCCGCGTTGTAACCGGACTCGGCGCTGATCACGGCGTTAATCAGCGCCGGACTGACCCCGTAACGGCTAGCCGCCGCCCGAATCAGCGCCTGATAATGCGCCCTGGCCACCCTGTTAAAATCCGCGCGCGCCACGGCTACCGCCATTTTCGGCGTCCGCATCACCATTCGGTACTTGTTATTCCCGGCAGGCACGTTGGTCAGATGCACCACCCCGCTGCTATCGGTATACGCATAAATATTGGCCTCCGCCGTGCTTCCGCAAAGGAGCAGCATCGCACCGAGCACCAGGCCAAGCCTCACTTCACCACCCGCAGTGAAGGGCGCTCGGGCTTACTGGGGGGGTTATCCGCGTTCTCAACACCGCCTCCCTCCGGAGACGACGGCGGTGTGGTTGGCATTTCGGGATCGGCAAAGCCCATCCCCTCCTGCGTCTCCGCAGCGTAAATCGCCGCCACAGCCGCCATCGGTACATCCACCGTGCGGGCGACCCCACCAAAGCGGGCGTTAAAGGAAATCCAGTCGTCCGCCATGCGGAGACTGTGGCAAGCGCGCGGCGAGACATCAAGAATCATCCGTCCATCCTTTTCGTAGCCGCTCGGGACAGAAACTCCCGGATAAGCCACGACCACCAGAATATACGGCGTATGTCCCTGGTCCACACACCACTGATAGACGGCATTGAGCAGATAGGGCTTGGCACTTTCAGGTAACAATTTTTGTTCTCCATCATCATTAAGGCCTGGCAACAACTCGCGCGCCGGAGCTGCCACTGCTGCTTTGAGACTCCTACATATCCACGTTTATAGACGATTTCTCAGAATTCTCAAGACAGCATACTGGCATAAAGCGGCTCCATCGGCTGCAAACGCTTGTTCAAAAGTGCAATAAGCATTTAGTGATATTTATTTTTCATATAGTTACATCCATATAAACCACATATCCCGAGCCCTTCTTGGGTGTACTCATAAAAAATATCTTGCCTCCGTGACAGTAATCTCTAAAATGCAAAGCATAATGCATGCGCTTTTATGATCGGCCCCGCCGGGGCCGTATACTTACGTTCGGAGGAACCCCATGCAGTTAGCATTACGTCAGCAGCTTCGCGTTGTCACTTTCAGCTTGGCCGCGGCCGGTGCCGTAGCCTTGTCCGGCTGTGCCGCCACCCAGGTCGCATTGGAACATAAAGATCTCAGCGTGCAAACCAAGATGTCCAATACCATCTTTTTGAATCCCGTTCCGCCGTCTGAGCAAACCGTATATGTGCAGTTCAAAAACACTTCAGATAAGACTTTAAATGTAGCGGCGCTCGAACAAGAAATTGACGCCAATTTGACTAATCAAGGCTACCGCATCGTTCCCTACAACCAAGCGCATTACATGCTGCAGATCAACATCCTTTCTGTTGGTAAGATGTCCGAAGCCGCGGCGAATCGGTCTTTGACAAACGGCTTTGGCGGCGCGGCCTTTGGTGCCGCCGCAGGCGCCGTCATTGGTCAGAGCTGGCAGGGTGCGGGTGCCGGAGCACTGGTGGGTGGCGCCATCGGCCTAGTCGCTGACTCGCTGGTGAAAGACGTGACCTACGCCATGATTACTGACGTGCAGGTGGCCGAACGGAGCAAGGAAGCGGTCAATCAGCAGACCAACGCCAACCTGCAGCAAGGCACCAGCACCACTACCAACCAGCAGATCAGCGGTACCGGCCACTGGTTATATTACCGGACCCGTATTGTTTCCACCGCCAACAAAGTGAATCTGGACTTTAAGGACGCTGTACCGCCCCTGCAAGGTCAGCTGGTTCACAGCCTTTCCGGCATTCTCTAAAAACTGAGACATGCCTATTAAAGCCCACTTACGTGGGCCACAAGGCAAAAAGCCCCGCCCAAGGGATCGGGCGGGGCTTTTAATTACGTATCTGTTGTTGGCCCGTGCCAGAGGAGGCCACCCTACCGGATGGCCTCCCTTTTCGGATTAACGATCGGGCCTATAGTCACGGTGGTAAGCCACCACCCGCTCCACCTCATTTTTGGCACCCAGGATAACGGGGACGCGCTCGTGCAAGCCCTGGGGATCGATGTCCAGAATGCGCGTCGTGCCCGTGCTGGCCGCGCCACCCGCCTGCTCTACGAGATAGGACATGGGATTGGCCTCGTACAGCAGACGCAGCTTGCCCGGTTTCTTCGGATCACGCTGATCAAAGGGATACAGGAAAATACCACCCCGACAAAGGATGCGATGCACATCAGCCACCATGGATCCGACCCAGCGCATGTTGAAGTTGCGCTGACGGGGGCCATCGGTGCCCTGATTGAGTTCGTCGATATAACGTTGCACCGGTTTCTGCCAGTGGCGATGGTTGCTCATGTTGATGGCATATTCGCTGGTGTCCTCGGGAATACGCATCTGGCTGTGAGTCAGGATATACTCACCGATGGAAGGATCAAGGGTGAAGCCATTGACTCCATAGCCGGTGCTATAGACCAGCATATTGCTGGAGCCGTACAACGCGTAGCCGGCGCAGACCTGCTCCACGCCAGGCTGGAGGAAATCGGCGAGTTCCGCATCACGCCCGGCCACGGGTGCCTTGAGAATGCTGAAAATGGTCCCGACGCTGATGCCGACATCGATATTGCTGGAACCATCCAATGGATCAAAAAGCAGCAGATACTTGCCGCGCGGAATATTGTTGGGGATGGCGTAGGGGCCATCCATCTCCTCGGAGGCCATGCCGGCAAGATGGCCCGTCCAGTCCATGGACTTGAGGATGGCTTCGTTGGAGATGATATCCAGCTTTTTCTGCACCTCGCCCTGCACGTTATCTGTCCCCGCACTGCCCAATGCCCCCACCAGCGCACCGCGATACACCTGCGCCCCAATGAATTTGCAGGAGATGGTGAGATCGTTGAGCAAACCGGCGAAGTCGCCAGAGGCACCGGGATAGAGGCGCGTTTCTTCAATAATAAATTGGCTGAGGGTGGTGCCGATATGCATGGTACGGTCCTTTACTGGAAGATGAGTGATCGTCTAGAGAGCACTGAGGCCCAATTTGAATTCTACCGTGGATTCTATCGCGCGCGCCGTTCCCTGGTCCAACCATTGCAGTAACTGAATATGAAAGCGATGGATACCCCCACTGATTTTCGGATAATAATCGGCGCGATCTGTCAATTCCAGGCGGATCATGGAGGGCGGACGGCGGGCATCCAAAGGCGCTCCATAACGCCCTTCCCGGGCCTCTACGGTCGACCATGCACAAGAGTCGCGCAACAACGCGAGAATCAGGTCTGCGCTACTCTGCAGAACTTCCAGGCTGTTCTGCCACCCATTCAGAAGCCTGCGGATACGCTCAGGGGCTTGCTGGTTCCAAAACGCCAGTATGGGCAGATCACAGTCCGCAAGGCCTCCGGCTACCCCCATCCTGCCGCGCGCGAGCTGGATGATTTCCTGATGGCGCAATAATTGCCCGAAAGGCTCACGGTGCTCGCGCAGTGCTTTGATTTGTTGCTCTATGCGAAATTGCCAGGCGCGCAAAGGGTCTTCATTCGCCTCGGGGCTCTGCGCCCATGCGGCAAGGCTCTGAGCAAGACGTTCCAGCTCCAGAATGAGATCAAGGCGCAACTCCGGGCGGCTGCAAAAATCAAGCAGCTCATTGTAAGGGCGCAGGGCATTGCGCAGACTGGTTGTGCCCGCTACCTCTTGCTGTAACTGTGCGAAGACGCTCTCCAGGCGCAGCAAAAGGCGCGCGCGTTCATGGAGCGGGTGTTCATAAACAGCCATGCCGTAACCTCATTCAAGGCTCACTGCCGCTGCACGGAGCCACCGCGCCCCAAAACCAGGGAATGGCAGCGTGCACCATTTCTGGGCAGCGCCCCCACAGGTTGCCACAGGCGCTTTCCCTAAGCAAATCGTTAGGTTCCCCGCAAATGGCGGAGATAGAGATCAACCTGGGTTTGCAACTCAGCCAGTGACCCTTCATTGGAAATAATCCAGTCGGCGGCGGCATTACGCGCGACGCGATCACATTGCGCCGCCAGCACCGCGGAGATTTGCTCCTCTGTCCAGCCAGGGCGGGCACGCAGGCGCTCTATTTGCAGGGATCGTGGGCAATCGACGACAAGGACTTGATCCAGCAATGGGCGATAGCCATTTTCGACCAGCAGCGGCACCACCCAGACCATCAGCGCTTGCGGATGCCGTCTGGACAATGCATCGCTGGCAGTTATAAAGGATGCACGAATAAGCGGATGGAGAAGGGCTTCCAGCCAGATTTTCGCCGCTGGATCAGCAAAAATCCGGGCACGTAATGCGGCGCGATCGAGGCAGCCATCTCCGCCTAAAAAAGTCGGGCCAAAATGCGCGATTATGGCCTGCAGGGCCGGACTGCCTGGCGCCACCAGTTCGCGGGCGATGGCGTCGGCATCCAGCACATGGGCGCCCGCCGCTTTGAGCATCCCAGCGACCGTGCTTTTGCCGCAGCCCACCCCCCCCGTCAGGCCAATCCGCAGCACCATTCAGGAACCCAGCAGGTGCAGGTAGCCAGAAAGAATGGCTTGTGGCCACAGCAGCATGAGCCAGCCCCCCAGCGCCAGGTAGGGACCGAAGGGCATGGCATAGTCC
The DNA here is from genome assembly GCA_027445725.1 of Acidithiobacillus sp. The sequence goes on along the minus strand of DAIAVG010000042.1, from coordinate 2,192 downwards.
CGGCCCTTACCACGCAGCAGGAAGCTCAGGGCGACCAGACCACCGCTCAGAGCCGCGATGAACAGGGTCAAAAAAACGGCCTGCCAGCCCAGCCACGCACCAATCATGCCGAGCAATTTGAGATCACCGCCGCCCATTCCGTGCCGCCCAGTCGTCCGATAATACACCGTGGCCAGCAACCACAGACTGCCGTAGCCGATGAGTACGCCGAGCAAAGCATCCTGGGGCGTCACCAGCGCTATCCCCGGCCAGAAAAGTGCCGACCCATTCAGTAGCAGCCCGATCAGCATGCCTGGCTTGGTAATGCGATCGGGCAACAGTTGCGTCTCCAGATCGATCATGGTCAGCGCCAGCAGTGCCCAGGTGAATACCAGGGCGGGAAGCAGACGCCAGGTCAGGCCCAATTGCCAGACCACCACCAGGCTGGCCAGTCCGCTCAGCAGTTCCAGCGCCGGATAACGCCAGGCAATGGGGTTGCCGCAACCATGGCAGCGGCCGCGCAATAACATCCAGCTCAGAACTGGGATATTTTCCCAGGAATGCAGCATATGGCCGCAGTGCGGGCAGTGGGACGCGGGATGGATGACGGATTCGTGGCGAGGCACCCGATGTACCACCACATTCAGGAAGCTGCCGATGAGCAGACCGAGCAGAGCGATTAAGATATAGGCCACGCCCATTGCACCCTGTGTCATGCAATTTCTCCCGGAGACAGTCTGCTGAGTCGCAGCTCCAGCGACTGCAAACTGACACCCAGCAGATCTGCGGCATGATGCCGGTCACCTCCGGCCTGCTCCAGCATCTGGCGCAGTAATGCGGCCTCCGCCGTGTCTAAACCGGTCGGCGCAGCACTTACCGTTACAGAGGCAAGCATGCCGCTTTCTGGCGCCATACCGCCAGAGGAGGCGAATGCTTCTTCAGGTAGAATATCGTCCCGCTGTAACGCGAGACGCCGCTCCAGCAAATTTTCCAACTCGCGGACATTGCCGGGAAAAGCGTAACTACCCAGCCGCTCCAGAGTCTCCGCGGGCAGCCGCGCCAGCGCACCATGCGGCGCTCCCCCGATACGCTGCAGGATCACCTCCGCCAACTGAGGAATATCTTCCGGATGCTCGCGCAAGGGCGGCATATGGAGCCGCACGACATCCAGACGATACAGGAGATCCTGGCGAAAGTTACCGGCAACGACCATCTCTTGCAGATCGCGGTGGGTAGCGGAGATGAAACGCAGATCCAGGGGAATTTCCCGCGATGCACCCAGCGGACGAATGGTCCGCTCCTGAATGGCCCGCAGGAGCTTGACCTGCACCATCATTGGTAGTTCACCGATCTCATCCAGAAAAATGGTGCCGCCGTTGGCCGCCACGAAGAGCCCTTCGCGGCGCTGCACAGCACCAGAGTAAGCCCCCTTTTCGGCACCAAAGAGCTCGCTTTCCACCAGTCCCTCGGGAATGGCACCGCAGTTGACGGCCACGAAAGGCTTGTCGTGACGGGGTCCCGAGGCGTGAATAGCACGCGCGGCCAACTCCTTGCCGGTACCAGACTCACCGGTAATGTGTACCGGAGCATTACTTCGCGCAATGCGGCGGATATCGTCGCGCAAGCGCCGCATGACCGGAGAATCGCCCACCAACCGTTGCGTGCCGTCCGAACCCGCCGGTGACAGGCGACTGAGATCAACGGCTTGCGATATCAGTCGCCGCAGACGCGTAAGTTCGATGGGCTTGGCCATGTAATCAAAGGCCCCCGCCTGCATCGCCTCGACGGCGCCATCGGCGGAGGAGTAGGCCGTAATCACGGCCACCGGCACTTGCGGATGCAACGCGTGCAGACGGCGTACCAGATCAATACCGGAACCATCCGGTAAACGCAGATCGCTCAGGCATAAAGAGGGGGCACCTTCGGCGAGGCGGGTGTAGGCTTCTGCAAGGGAACGGGCACCAGTGACGGCGATTCCCATACCTTGCAGCGTAATGCCCAGTAATTCAACGATATTCGGCTCGTCATCCACGATCAGGGCAGGCGGCAATGCGGAAAAATCAGCCATCACTCCTCCGCCTCCAGACACCAGCAGGGGAGAAAAATCCGGAATAATACGCCACCCTGTGGATGGTTTTCACAATCAATGCGACCCCCATTGATGCGCAACAGTTCGCGCACCATAGACAAGCCCAGTCCGGTACCCCGTGAAT
>DAIAVG010000041.1 GCA_027445725.1 Acidithiobacillus sp. | reverse complement strand
CAGCGTTAGATGGCTTTTGCTCTGGGTAAAACTGTGACTGGAAAGCACCTCGGAGAGACGCACCGTGCGCCGCTTGAGGTTCGGCACCTCGATGCCCATGGTGGCCTTACCGGGAATGGCTTCTACCACACGCACCCGCGCCGCCAGCACGCGCGAAAGGTCTTTACTGAGACCGGCGATCTGGCTGACTTTGACCCCCGGTGCCGGCTCTATTTCAAAACGGGTAATCACTGGTCCGGGATGGGCCGCTACCACGGTTGCCTGCACCCCGAAGTCGGCCAGCTTTTCTTCCAGCATGCGCGACTGCTGTGCCAGCACTTCGGGCTGCAACTGGGAACTGGGGTCTTCCGCATCTGCCGGATCGAGCAAGGCAAGATCGGGAAGACCATCAGCGCGCGGCGGCCCTACGGGTGCGGGTAATGGTAACTGTCGACTACTTTTAACGGCAGCGCGAGCCGACACTGCTCCGCGCTTTTTGGTGGAGAAGAAGCTCGGTGCTACTGCCGAGGATGGCTTTTGCACTGCGGGTCCAAGCGCCGTAACCGACACCACTTGGGCTGGTACACGCCGTCGCAAAGGCCAGCGCAGGCGCCACTGTGGTCGCGACAAGGAAAAATGCAGGGCGCTGATATGTGCCGCCATGGCGCGCGGTCCCAGGCCGGTGAGCAGAAACACACCGAGAACAAACAGCGCCAGAAATAGCAACGCACTACCACCCACACCAATGAAAGGTTGAGTAAGGACACCGATTTCCTGACCGAGAATGCCGCCCGCGCCGGCGCCGGCAACGGGCCACCAGTCCGCTGGCCAAGTCAGCGCGAGGAAGCTGCTCAGACCCAGCGCGATGGCGACAGCCCCCAGAGGCGCCGCCCAGCGTCCCGGATGCTGACGAAACCAGCGCCGCCACATCTGCCAGGCCCACGCGCCCAGCGCCACAGGGAGGAGCCAGGCGATCATGCCAAAAATCTGCACCAGAAAATCAGCGAGATAGGCACCGGTTTCGCCGCCCCAATTGTGTACCGGGCCACCCTTACCACTATTAAACCAACTGGGATCGGCGGGGTGAAAGCTGAGCAGGGACATCGCCATAAAGGCCGCCACCGCGATCAGCGCCAGCAGCAGCGACTCGCGGCGCCATGGTTTGGCGCGCGATAGTTGAACCGGCTTTGCAGGGGCAGGCCGGGAGCCTCGGGACGCATTACGGGCAGCAGAACTCATGTCGGCACGCTAAACGACCCCTGCACGGGTGTCAAGGAGATGCCGGGGAAGAAAGGCAAAGAAATGCTATTGTTAGCAGCTTCTAATGAATCAGATGCAGGCGTTTATTTCGCGGTACCGATATCACCTCCCTGCGGGAGGCGGGGACAACCGCGCGGGAATGGTGTTAAACTTTCCGTCAGTAATTCGCATAAGTCTGGACGGGTTCCGCCGTGCGCGCAGTTCGTCCGATACTGTTCCATCCTGGCAGCGAGGTACCCATGAGCGATCCGAAAAATGTCATCGATGAAAAACATTGCCGCTTACTCATTCTGGGCTCCGGCCCTGGTGGTTATACGGCGGCTATTTACGCGGCACGCGCCAATCTGAGCCCGGTACTGATACAAGGCATGGAGCCCGGCGGCCAACTGATGACAACCACGGAGGTGGATAACTGGCCCGGTGCTGCAAACGGCATCATGGGTCCGGAACTCATGCAGGAACTGGAAAAACAGGCGCGGCGCTTTGATACCGAGGTTTTGTTCGACCACATTCATACCGCAGACCTGAGCCAACGACCCTTTCGCCTCAGCGGGGACCAACATTGTTATACCTGCGATGCGCTGATTCTCGCTACCGGGGCATCTGCCAAGTACCTGGGTTTGCCCAGCGAAGATAAGTTTCGCGGCAAAGGCGTTTCCGCCTGTGCGACCTGCGACGGATTTTTCTATCGCGGGCAGGCGGTCGCCGTGGTCGGTGGCGGCAATACTGCAGTGGAAGAAGCTCTCTATCTCAGCAATATCGCCAGACATGTAACGGTCATCCACCGGCGTAACCGGTTCCGCGCCGAAAAAATTCTGCAGGACAAGCTGATGGCCAAGGAGAACGTCACCATTATCTGGGACCACTCTGTGGACGAGGTACTGGGTGACGACTCCGGGGTCACCGGCTTGCGGATTAAGCATGTAGAAAGCGGCAGCACCCAGGACCTGACGCTGATGGGGGTGTTCGTTGCCATCGGCCATCAGCCCAATACCGGCATCTTCAAGGGACAACTGAAGACGGACGAAGGGGGTTACCTGATTACCCGCGGCGGGCGCGACGGCATGGCAACAGCCACCAGCATTGAGGGTGTGTTTGCGGCGGGCGACGTACAGGACTATGTCTATCGCCAGGCAGTGACCAGCGCGGGCAGCGGTTGCATGGCGGCGCTGGACGCGGAGCGTTGGCTGGAGCAGCAAGAGGACTGAAACATGGGGCGGCGGCGGCGGCCAAATCAGCCGGAGAAGCAAGAACCAGTGACCGATGCAGCAGAAGCAGATTGCTTCCTGCGGGCGGTGGCCGATGTCCGGCCTCTGCCAGCCCCGCCGCCTCCCCCACGTCCTGCACCACCACCGCCCTTACCGCTACAGCGGCACCAGGATGAGCTGGCCGTTCTCGAGGCACTCGGCCACAGCCTGAACTGCGATGAAGTATTGGAATCCGGAGACGAGTGGCTTTATTTGCGGTCCGGGCTGTCTCCGTCCCTGCTACGGGACTTGCGCCGGGGACGGTTCCGGATTCAGGAACGGCTCGATCTGCATGGCTGTACCGTAGAAGAGGCTCGCACCGAACTGGCGGCATTTTTGCGGGAAGCGCGGCAATGGCGCTGGACGTGCGTCTGCGTCGTCCATGGCAAAGGACTGGGATCCCCTGGTCGTATTCCCGTCCTGAAAAGACTGGTGGGTGGCTGGCTGATACGTCACCAGGAGGTGCTGGCCTTTGCTCAGGCTCGCCCTGAAGAAGGGGGCAGCGGCGCCTTGCGTGTGCTGCTGGGCTGGCCTCGTCGAGGATAAACAACCCAATTATTATAGCTTAGGCCTTTAACTGGGCGCTGTAGCCTTCTTCTTCAATGGCGTGAATCAACGGGCCAGGGAGCAGCCCTTCTCCTTCAACCCGGGCTGTCGCGGCGTCGAGGTCGACCGACACCTGCTGCACACCCGGGATATTTTGCAGCGCCTTTTCCACCGCCATAACACAATGTTTACAGGTCATGCCCTGTACGGACAATTCGAGGCGTTCCATGGGAGCCATTCTCCTTGGTTCTGATTGGTAGTGGTTATAACGTGTTTTACCAAAGCACGCTCAGCGCTACGCCACGTTGTAGGGCGACTGGCTATCATCCCGCCGCTCCCAGCGCTCCCGAACAGGCATGACACCTCCTGCGTCGGCCAGAGAGGCCAGAATCGGGCAATTGGCAACGGAGCCGTGACCGGGACAGCGCTCAGTCTGCTGCGCTAGGGCTGTGCGCATCCGTTGCAAATCAGCGATCTTGAAATCAATCTCGGCAAGTTTTTGCTCGGTGAGTGCTTTGACCTCACCCATATCATTCTCGGCACTGCTGCTGATATCTAGCAACTCCTTCACCTCTGCCAGAGAAAAACCGAGATTCTGGGCACGCCGGATAAAACGCAGACGAGCTTCCGCTTCGCCGTCATACAGACGATAGTTGGACTGGGTCCGCTGCACCGGCCGAATGAGTCCAATCCGCTCGTAGTAGCGCAAAGTCTCTGCGGCAAGCCCTGCTTCACGCGCCAAACGACCAATGGTCACTGGGGTTTCCATATTATATCTCCCTCCCTAATATAGGGCTTTTGAGCATACGTATACTTTTGAGTATAGTGTCCATTGTAAAGCATCTAGTCAACACAAAGGTCAAGCCTCGCTGCATCGGCCATTTCCTGCCCGAAAAGGCCCTCCACACAAATCGTGGCGAAGGCTCCGGCGGGGAGGAAAAAGCTCAGGACAAGGGTCTGTGTATCCTGCCAGTGGCTGGTCAGGTTCTCGGGACGCGCGCGCAAGGGACGCCGGGCAGCATCCAGTCCCTGTTCCGCAAGGCATTGTGCCCAGTGCAGGCCGTCGCCCGCTGCACCTGCGATGATGGGTCCGGCACTCAGGGCCGATGCCTCTAGCATAGCGGCGACAGTGGCTGGCGCCAGCCCACCACGGCCCGGCAGAGGGCCGGTAGGATGCAGGTCCCAGTCAGCGGCACGCACCTGCAGATCCGTCAGATCATCGTCTTCCGCCAGAAAAATGCTGTGCGAGCCCGCCAGTTGCACGACTTCACCCGGCAGAATCTCCGCCCAGTTGGCTTGCCGCACCCGCTCAGCAAGGACCAGATTGAACAGGGCAGAGCGGGCAGCGGACCAAAGCAGGCCGCGACGATGGCGGTCTACCCGCATCGGCTGCCCGGATAGCAGTCGCGCGGCCTCCTGCAAATTACGATGCCCGAAGCGCTGGACGCCAAAATAGTTGGGGAACCCACTTTGCACGAGACCTTGCAGACGGGTGTCCCAGAGACTGTGCTCTCCCGTGGAGGCGCGCAAAATGAGCTGGAAGTGATTGCCACGTAACACGCCCCGACGTAATTTACGGTCATGGCGGCTGATCTGCTGAAAGTGCAGGCCGTCGTCTTCCAGACTGGCCCAGTCCGGGTCAGGCCCCGGCGTGGCTGGCACCGTAAAACTCTGCCGGGTAACGGCATGGCGATCCTTGAGACCGGCAAAGCCTACATCGCGGACCGCCACCCCCGCGCAGCGCGCCAGGCGGTTGGCCACATCCTGGGTATTGAGGCCGCGCTTCTCCACCACCAGCCAGTGGTGGGCGCCCAAACCGGATGCGGTAAAGGGCAGCAGTTCCGTGACCTGAAAGTCTTCCGGAGTCTGTCGCAACTCGGCGCCGAGCAGGCCGCCCTCTGCGGGATAGATGCGCGGCGGACTTTCAGACATGCCGGATCAGAACGACGGCGTGGGCGGCAATGCCTTCACCCCGACCGGTATAGCCCAATTGCTCAGTAGTGGTCGCTTTGATGTTGACCGCATCGAGCTCCACGGCGAGGTCAGCAGCAATACGGGCGCGCATCTGCGGGATATGAGCTGCCAATTTGGGACGCTGACAGACGATGGTCGCGTCCATATTGCCTACCAAAAAACCTTTCTCCTGAACCAACTGGTGACAATGCCGGAGCAGGAGCCGCGAATCTGCGCCAGCGAAACGGACGTCGGTGTCGGGAAAATGGCGACCGATGTCGCCCAGGGCAGCCGCCCCCAGCAGCGCATCGCAGATGGCGTGAAGGAGCACATCAGCATCGGAGTGGCCGGCAAGGCCGAATTTGTAGGGGACCGTCACACCGCCGAGAATAAGGGGTCTACCCGTCACCAACGCATGCACGTCAAAGCCATGACCAATACGCAGTTGCATGGGGTTACTCTTCTTCATCACGAGCTGCAAGAACGGCGGCTGCCAGCACGAGATCATCCTGCATGGTGACCTTGATATTGTCACCATGCCCGTGAATCAAACGGGGGCGCCAGCCCTGCCATTCCATCGCCGAGGCCTCATCGGTGATCTGCAGATTCTGTCCGCGCGCAGCTTCCAGAGCAGCCAGCAGGGCACCGAGGGGAAAGGCCTGGGGTGTGAGAGCACGCCACAACCCCTCGCGATCTACAGTGCCCAAGGAATGAGCATTCTCAGCACGCTTCAGCGTATCGGCAACCGGTACGGCGAGAAGAGCACCCTGGGGCGAATGCGCCAGGCTGTCGAGCAGGAATAACAGGTCTTCGCGACGCAGACAAGGCCGGGCGGCATCATGCACCAGCACCCAATCGGACACCCCTGCCCCCTGCCGCAGCAGCGCCTCCAGACCGAGGCGCACCGAATCCGCACGCAGAGCACCACCGGCGACAGGGGGCAGGAACGGCTCCTGCATGGGTCCCAGTAACTCCCGCCAGGCTCCTGTCGCAATATCCTCGCCCGGCAGAACCAACTGAATGCCGGCAACGCGCGGCTCCCGAAGGAAGGCCGCCAGGGTGTGGGCAATGACCGGACGGCCGCGCAGCAGGACGTACTGCTTGGCCTGCGCCGCTCCAAACCGCTGTCCCCGCCCTCCCGCCGGGATCACCACCCAGACACGCTCCATGTGAACCTCCTTATTTGTCTTCTTTTGAAATCAGATTTGGAATGTAGCGACAGGCAGATTGTGGAGATGCATGTCCACCAACAAATGATACCTGCTCACCAACGTAAACATTCATCTGCGGCGGAACAATAGCGGTGGTGCGTACGCCGTAAGGCGCACCAGATGGGTGTACTACCGCCCTAAGATTATCCGTATATTCAGGATCGATTTTTCCATTAGCCAACTGCTCAGAGCGCGTAATAAGATTTCTGGCGATAGCTGGCGGAAGAAAACCAACGACTCTCCCGGATATTGGAGGTGGCACATTCAAACGCACCCGCATTGGTCCATTGTCATTACAATTCTGATCAGCCTCAAAGAGTTGGCTGCTTATCATTCCCTGGCGCGACACCAACGGCGGGGGTGGTACTGATGTCTGTGCCTGCGGACGAAGCGGCTTCAGAACAGGCTGCGGTTCGACCCTGACCTGTGCTGACGCGGCGGTGTGCACAACGGATTCTGGTAACTTGTTGGAGACGATGGGTTGCGGCGGCGACAGCACTGCAGATGATTGAGGCTGCGCCGCGGCAACATGCCGGGCATTCTGGCTGGTCATCGGGCCCCTTGCGGACGGAGTCGCTGCCCCCCACTGCCACGGAGGATAAATAAAAGTCACCGATGCAAACAGTCCGGCACCTATGAGCGTCCATCGCCATAATGGAGCCTGTCGCCACAGATGACCGAAACTGCTTTTCAGCGATTTTTGCGGGCGGGGTCCGTCTATCATGGTTATTTCACTCTGGACACGTTACCGGCCTAGCGAAAACAATGCCTTGGCCTTCTACCAATGCCACACATCTGGCCCCCTGTTGTTTAGCCGCTATCAAAGAGTCGGCAATGGATTCTTCGATAGCACGCATGAGATCACGGGAAGAAGCCGTGTCGGCCAGTTTCGCCTGACGCTCCATTAACCGATACAGAATTTCCGGATCGATTCCCTGATCTGCCACCTGCAGTCCATAACCTTCGATCATCCGCTCTATTTCCAACGCGGTAACACGGGCTACATCCAAACCCGTCAACCGGGAGAAAACAAAAATCCGGTCAATCCGACTGAGCACCTCCGGCGCAAATCCTGATTCCTTCAAGGCATTCGTGGAGGCTCTGCGCATCTCGTCAGGCGCTTGGGAATACTGCTGGCGAATATCCTCCAAGACATCAATAGCGGCATTGGTGGTCAACACAAAAATGGCTCTTGTGGTAGATATCTGTTTGCCATCAGAAGCCTCTGTGATAAACCCGTCGTTCCACGCCGTGAGAAATTTTTTATGGATTTCCGGATCGGCCTTCTCAATTTCGTCCAGCAACACGACAGCATCCGGGCTGTCACGCAGGCCACTGGTGAGCTTGCCGTAATTGTCTGATCCCACGTACCCCCTGGGAGACCCGAACAAGGCCGTCCCCGCCATCCCCCTGGAAAACTGTGTCATATCAATATGAAGAAGTTTCCGCCCCAGTTCCGTTGCCAGGCGCTTGCCCATGTATGTTTTACCCGTTCCCGGATTCCCCGCGAACAGAAATATCCCGACAGGCTTTCCACGCTGCTGGAGCGCCAAACGACGGCGAATCTGCGCAGCCAGATCGTCACAAATAGCATCCTGGCCGATCACTTTTGATTTGAGTGCACGGGAGAGGGCATCCGCATCAATAAAGGTCGCATCCGCGTTGGTGCTGAGGCGCTCTTCCAGGGCCACACGATTGGTTAGGCGATCTAGAATATCCATGATCCATCTCCTCCGCGATATGGATTGCGGTAATCGTCCGGCATGAGACATCAGACTCAACACCGCCAACACCCCAAGACCTATGAATAACAACAACACGACAACCCAGACGCCATAACGCACCAGCAGGTTCAGATGCGCGACAAAGGCGACTAGGCGTGATTGAATAAACGGCCAGTAAAGATGGAACGCTTTGGCGATCGCTAAAACCAAAACCATTAAGAAAAGTAGCGGCAAATAGCGGTTGATCACCGAAAGCAATCGGCCCATCCTTTACTTTTTCCTTTTGTTATGTGATCTATGACCTTGACAGGTAGTTACCTGTCTGTGCATCCACTTGGCCACTGCTCAGTGTGATCTGAGCCCCCATTTTACCGATCCTACGGCGGTCGCCCATCACATTAAACGATGCCCTGCCCACTTCGTCTCAAGGTTATCTCAGATTAACGTTCATTGCGACTGGTGCGCGCCCTCAGATTCTGGGCCGGGAGAGGGGCCTTATGCTTTGGTGGCAACCGACAGGAGGCACAGGGCGAGAAATAGATTGTCGCTCGGTATCCCGTTTTGCAGTTTCCATAGCACCCCTTTACACTAGGACCCTTCAGAGTCCTCACATAAGATCAGACATTCTTGGATCGAAGTCTTTCTCTCGGCACCCCGCCGCGCGCCGGGGCGGCACGCGCATTTAGTCAAATTTACGGTGCTGCGGATAGCTGGCTGGCGGTGCAGATGGCGCGGCAGTGGCAGCGCCCGCTGCTGATTCTGCTGCCGAACGCCCGCGACGTGGAGGAATGGCAGCGCGAGTGGCATTTTTTCGCACCAGACTTACCATCGCCGCTGATTTTCCCGGACCGCGAAATCCTTCCCTATGATCGCCTGGCGCCGCCGGCAGATGCCACGGCCACCCGGCTGGCCACCCTTGCCACTCTGCCGGAATGGCGTGGCGTGTGTCTCGCCCCGCTGTCCGCCGTCCTGCAACGCCTGCCACCGCGCAGTTTCCTCGACCAGCACGCTTTTGTCCTCGCCGTGGGCGACCACCTCAGCCCAGAGGGTTTCCGTCAGCGCCTGATCGACGCCGGCTATCGCAATGTCAGTGAGGTTTCGGAGGCCGGCGAATTGGCCTGGCGCGGCGGGATCATTGATCTCTTTCCCAGTGGCAGCCCCTTGCCTTACCGCATTGAACTCTTCGATAGAGTAGTGGAGAGCATCCGTGCCTTCGACCCGGAAACCCAGCGTACCTTGCAAAAGATCGAGCGGGTCTCTCTGCTCCCGGCACGGGAGGTGCCGGTGGACGCTGCCGCGCTGCAGGAATTTCGTAGCCACTTCCGCGCCCGCTTCAGCGGTGATCCACAACGTGCCGAGATATACCGGGCGGCCAGTCGCGGACAAG
>DAIAVG010000040.1 GCA_027445725.1 Acidithiobacillus sp. | reverse complement strand
CTTTCAGATTCCCCTGCAGGTGGTGGATGCCCGGCAGCGTTTTCTGGATGTACTGGAGGATGTCACCGATCCCGAAAAGAAGCGCAAGGCCATCGGTAATCTGTTCATCGAGATTTTTGAGGAAGAGTCGAAGCATCTGGAAGGCGCCGACTTTCTGGCCCAGGGTACCCTTTATCCCGACGTGATCGAGTCCATTTCGTTTAAGGGTCCCAGCGCGACCATCAAGTCTCACCATAACGTGGGTGGCTTGCCGGAGCGCATGCACCTGCAACTGGTCGAGCCCTTGCGTGAGTTGTTCAAGGACGAAGTGCGGGAACTCGGTCGTGAGCTGGGCATGCCCGAAGAAGTGATCCGTCGTCAGCCCTTCCCGGGGCCTGGTCTGGCTATCCGTTGTCTGGGGGCGATTGATGAACATCGCCTGGAGGTTCTGCGCCGTGCCGACCGTATCGTCATGGAAGAGATCCGTGACGCCGGATTGTATGACCGCCTCTGGCAGGCTTTTGCGGTATTACTGCCGGTGCGCAGTGTCGGCGTGATGGGCGATGCGCGGACCTATGATGAAACCATCGCCTTGCGCGCGGTGGAGTCGGCGGATGGCATGACCGCAGACTGGGCGCACATACCCTATGAAGTGCTGGGTCGCATCTCCACCCGGATCATCAACGAGGTGGCCGGGATCAATCGGGTGGTTTACGATATTTCATCCAAGCCGCCGGCTACCATCGAGTGGGAATGACCAGACGGTAAGTAAGTTATATGGCGGCAATTGGGCGTTTCTCGCGCCTGAGTTGCCGTTATCTTTTATGAAAAATCCTCCGTTCCCGCCTTTCGACTATGTGCGTCTTCCGTAGCGCTTTTCCGCAGTATATGCCTGCTTCAGGCCATGCTGTTTTACGGCTTCCTCGCATTGTTTTTTATGTGAAATACGCTAATTATTTTGTACATTAAATAAATAATGTTGACATTTTTGTTGCGAAATGTGATAATAAACACTGTAAACATTTATTGGTAATATATTAAAAATATTCGGTGTGGTTGTAGCGCGCAATTCCTTGGTCATTCTGCACCGTGATATTCACCACATTCCGGGAGAAATCATGGCATCCAGAAAGCTTCAGAATATAAAAAGCAGACTGCGACGCGAAGGTTCTCTGCAAGGTTTGATACTGGCGTGTGTGGGTGCTTCAATTGGTTCCGGATGGTTATTTGGACCACTGTATACGGCACAGCAGGCAGGTCCCTACGCGGTCGGTTCATGGATGATCGGCGCCTTCGCTATCCTTTTGCTGGCATTGGTTTTTGCCGAACTTGGTCCGCTGATTCCCCGGGCTGGGGCAGTGGTTCATCTGGCCCACGTGGGAAATGGCCCGATCATTGGCCATATGTGGAGCTGGATTCTCTTTCTCTCTTATGCCACCATCGCGCCCATCGAAGTTACGGCCATACTGACCTACGCCAATAATTACTTGCCGGGATTGCTGCAGCAGCATTCTGACCTGCTCAGCGTCAAAGGTTTTGCTGTCGCGCTGGTGTTGCTGGCCTTCTTTGTTGCCATTAATTTTCTGGTGGTGCGCTGGGTGTTGAAAATCAACAATGGCGCTACCTGGTGGAAAATTTCGATTCCTGCGCTGACGATTGGGGTGTTACTCGCCACATCGTGGCACCCCGGTAATTTCGTGGTGCAGGCACAGAATGCCACAGCCGATTTTCACGGGATGTTCGTTGCCGTGGCCACTAGCGGTGTGATTTTCAGCCTGCTGGGTTTTCGTCATGCTATTGACCTAGCTGGAGAAAGTAAAAACCCGAAACGAGATGTACCGATTGCCGTTATCGCATCTGTTCTGATTGTATCGGGAATTTATATCGTTTTACAGGTAGCTTTTATTGGTGCGATAGATCCTGCCGATTTGGCGGCGGGGGGCTGGCAGCACCTCCATTTTTCTGGGATTAACGGTCCTTTTGCCGCTCTTGCCGCTGCGGTGGGGGCTGGCTGGCTGGCCGTGCTTCTGTACGTTGATGCGTTTGTATCGCCGGGCGGGGCCGCATTGGTTTATACCACCACCGCAGCCCGTGTTACCGTGGCGACAGCGGATACCGGAGCAGCGCCCAAGTGGGCGGCACGCATCAATCGGCATGGGGTTCCCTGGGCCAGCCTGATTTTGCTGTACGTTGTCGGTGCGGTGTTCTTTTTTCCGTTTCCCTCCTGGCAGAAAATGGTGGGTTACATCGCTTCTATGACGGTACTGTCCTATGTCATCGGTCCCGTTGCCCTGATTCAGTTACGTCGCGCGGTGCCTGATCTGGAGCGCCCTTTTCGCCTGTGGGCAGCACCAGTTATCGCACCTCTCACCTTCGTCGTGGCAAGCTGGATCGTGTTCTGGTCGGGTCTGAACACCCTGAATTTCATTTTCGGCACTTTGTTCGCCCTGCTAATCCTTTATGCCCTCACCGGCATCTGGCGGAAAGGAAGATGGTCCGCAATGGGGTGGCAGTATATGTGGTGGATTATCCCCTATTTTCTGGGTTTGTGGGGAATCAGCTGGCTGAGCCCGACGGCTCTGAGCGGAACGGGCATGCTCCGATTTTCCCGGCATGGCGGCAGTGGCCGCTTTGAGCCCGCTGATATTTTATGTGGCCATTCATCAGGCGGTGGCGGACAGCACCATGAGAGCTTACATGCAGCATTTCAGAAAGTGGGAGGCGAATGTACCGTGAGCAGCAGGTAATGGGTGACGGTGCTACCGGCATGGCTTACTTATTTTTCAATAACAGATATATTCGGTGAACAGGAGGGATGCATGACGGACCGCATCGGAAAAAAACGGGCAAAAGAACCTAACCGATGGTCGAATCGTTCAAATCTGCAAACGGATGCGAAGCGTTGGGTGATTAAAATTGGCAGCAGCCTGCTTACGAACGATGGCCAGCATCTGGATACCACCGCGATACACGCCTGGGTGCAGCAAATTCTGCAGTTGCATCAGCGCGGTGTAGAAGTGGTACTAGTGTCCTCCGGATCGGTAAGCGCTGGAATGCAACGCCTGGGCTGGATAGATCGGCCGGTTTCACTCAAAGCCCGACAAGCCGCGGCCAGCGTCGGTCAATCCGCCCTGATACATACCTATGAGAAGATGCTGCAGGAATGCGCGCAGCCCGAGAATGACCGTTTATACTGTGGTCAGGTGCTGTTGACCCACGATGATCTTCGTACCCGTCGGCGCTACCTGAATGCACGCTCCACGTTACGCACGCTGCTGGACATGAATGTGCTGCCCATCATCAACGAAAATGATGTGGTTTCTTATAGCGCGATCAATCTGGGCGACAACGACACCCTGGCGGCACTGGTGAGCAATCTGCTGGATGCCGATATCCTGGTCATTCTTACCGATCAGGCGGGATTGTTTGACGCTGATCCGCGCAGTCATCCCGAAGCAACGCTCCTGACGGAGGTTGGTGCGGGTGATCCGATGTTGGAGCGCATTGCCGGAGAAGGCGGTTCACGGGTGGGAACGGGCGGTATGCTGGCCAAGGTGCGTGCTGCAGCACGTGCCGCGCGTTCTGGTACGTCGACGATCATTGCGGATGGACGCCGTTCGGAAGTCCTGTCGCGCTTGCAGCAGGGAGAAGCGATCGGTACCTTCGTTCATGCGCGCTTACCTAGGCTGGCTGCGCGGAAGCGCTGGTTGGCCGGGCATTTGCGCAGCCACGGAGTGCTGCATCTGGATCAGGGCGCGGCCCGGGCGATTTTGGAGGAGGGAAGCAGCTTACTGCCGGTGGGAGTTATCGCGGTAGAAGGTACATTCCGGCGGGGCGATTTGGTCGTTTGCAAAGATCCGCTGGGGCGTGACATCGCCCGCGGTTTGATCAATCTCGACGCGCCGATCGCCGCCCGCTGCTGCCGGAAACAGAGTCATGAACTGGCGGATGATCCTGAGGTGCTGGAAGATGTGCTGATTCATCGTGATAATTTGGTAATCAACGACTTGTTACTCTGAAAAAGTGGCGAACTGGCTGACGGTCCCGAAGCAACAGGGGATGTACCGACACTGATCCAACGCGATAATCTGATGGTTAATGCCCCCCCGTCGGCTGAGCCATATTCCCGTCCGTAGGTAAAATCCGGCTGGGAATGATGTGGACGTCCTGCTGCTGGTGCGCCAGTGTTACGTTATGGCGGAGCAGACTTTCCACCACGGAAGCACGCAGGTCGGTCTGCACGTTATAACTTTTGTTACAGTCCTCCAGATACACCCGCAGATAGAATTGCAGGGCATTTTCGTTGACGTCCAGCAACAGCGCGGTGGGCGGAATACCGCGCGGATCGTCCTGCAGGACGTCGGGATGATTTTGACCTTCCGCTACCAGCAACTGCTTTACCAGCGGGATATCGGCATCATGGGCAATGCTGAAGGGGATCATGAGGCGCAACACGCTATTCGTATACATCCAGTTGGTCACCTGGCCAGAGATCAGTTCAGAATTAGGAACGAAGACTTCAGTGCGGTCAAAAGTAAGGATCAGGGTGTAACGGATGCTCATCTTCTGCACATATCCCTGAGTGGTACCGACCTGAACCCAGTCACCAACACGAATGGGGCGCTCCAATAGCAGAATCAGGCCAGACACAAAATTATTGACGATATTTTGCAGGCCAAAGCCGATGCCAACGGATAATGCGCCCGCGATGATGGCAAGATTGTGCAGCGCTACACCCGCGGTGGAAAGCGCAATCAGTACGGCGATGATAAATCCCACATATCTGACGATGGACAGTACGGAGTGGCGGGCCCCGCTTTCCATGTGGCCAATAATCCGGGAGTTGTCGGACAGGTATTTCTGGATCAGGGTGTTAATGTTGAACAGCAGCACGAGCAGGAGCACAGCAATCACCCAGCGGAAAGGCTGAATATGAAAGCTACCAATAGCGAAGCCGGTGATAAAATATTTCCCGATCAGCGTAAATCCGGTATGCGTCAACCCCCAGGCATATAAAATAAAAGCCGCTACGCCTAACCATACGGCGGTGTAACTCATTGCACTGAACCATATTATCCAGGGCAATGGTTGATCTTCTTGCAGACCGAGGCGTTGGCGCAGGAGATGTTGCCAGAGACCGGATTTTTGTGCTGTATGTATCCAAAAATCGGCAACTGTCCAGGAAAAAAATAGGCCCACACCGAAGGCGAGCAGGGACATTAACAGGCCAAAGAACAGATAGTTAGAAAGATTACGATAACCGATGGTAGTGAATATGGCGGTAGCGATCAAGGCTAAGAGTATGAGTATCCTAAGCAGCGGATAGGCACGGAAAGATTTTCGGTTGCCTGTCTGCCAGACCAGCCAAAATACTGCGCCGAGAAGTACCAGGTGGTAAATAGATGCAAAAAAGACTTGTCCTATCGGCGATAGTGGATCGTTGGAAGAAATGTTGATCCAGGTGAGACCAAATACGGATAAGGCAGCAATGAACCGTAAGGTTCGCAGTGTGGGACGTAGCGTCTGCGGTTTCCAAGACAAATGACGGCTGACTACTCCCGACGGACTTAGAGCCAACGCGAGTAGCATGGAGATAAGAACATAGCCGCCCCAGGTGCCTAAAATGAGAACAATGAGGGGCGAAAGAGTGTCTGTGAGATCGGTTGCCGTTGCAACGGCGGCGATGCCCGCCAGCAATGCTATATAGTGATAAAAATTATGTTGTATATCAGGTAAATTCAGTGTGCGCCAAATTATTTTGGCTAAGGATGCACGTAAAAACAATAACAACACAAATATAAATACACCAATTCCTATGGATATCTGTAAGTTTTGTTGTGCAAAAATAGAACGTCCATTATGAGCGAGCCAGAAATGTTGTTCGTCAATCCAGGTGGCGGCAGAGACCGATTGAAGGGCAACTGCCTGCTTCCAGATGCCGTGATCATGGCGTAATAGCATCTCGGCATGTAATGCATCACGTTTTTTGCTGATTTGCTGGCTCAGATCTGCGCTCGCGACGGCGAGAACCTTGCAGGCAGCGAGTTCTCCGCTGAGGTTTTTTTGCTCACCCTGTAGTTTCAGGCGTAATGCACTGAGATTCTTTGGTTCGCCGGCAACAGTGGACCCCAGTATACCCAGACTTTTATCTATTTGGTTGAGGTTGCTGCTCCTTTCGGTTATGCACTGGTGCGCGTTGTCGCTGATCACACGTACGGTTTTCTGCCAGCTCAAAAGTTGCTGTAAATCGACGTTTTTTGATAAATCTTGGTGTATCGATTGTAGCGTCGCACCGGTCTGTGACACCGGCGTGCTGGAGGCGTATGCCAATAGCGGAAAGATCAGGATAACAAGGCATGTGCCTAACCAGGATAAATGCGAAAAGATAGGTCTATTGTTTGAAAAATTCCAGTTATCGATCGGTAAAATGATCATCCGCTGAGTCACATGCCGCTCCTTTGCTGAAGCCATTTATGGAACGATAAATGGGCATTGGGTTGCGTTGAGCACCATCTTATCACAGGTGATGGCTGAGTGCTTCTGTTCAGGCTGCTTGTTGTAGTCGCCTGGCCACCTTGCTAGGTGGTTATTTGCACGATAAAAAATGACGAGGGGGTTATGTGCTGTCGGCATATGGCGACAGCTTGGTGTGATCCCTGATTCCTGAGGCTAAACTTTTTTCGGGGACTATCTGATGGTGAATGATCACAAAAGGGATTGTGGCCTTATGGGTGGGCGTTTCAGGCTTTCCTGCACGTTGGCACCGCCGACTTTTCGGCAGTATGGCATGAAAAATGCTTAAGTGTAGGGTGTGTAATGATCGTAGAGGAATTAGCCATGAAGAAGCCCATCTATAATGCCCTGTTCACGGCATTGATTGCCGCACCCTTCATCGCTTTGGGGGGTTTTGTGCACGAGGTAACGCCGCTGGATTCAACAACGACTACCTCTGCCCGGCCGGTGGTGTCCAGCGGCCTGCGGATGGTGGGCGAGGCGCAGATGGTGATGGGTCATGTTGAGCGGGCGGACTGGCTGCTGCTCGCACCGGAAAAGTCCACCCATCAATCTTCGGCCGCCCCTCACCCTCAGTATGCGTCTGTTACGGTACGGTCCGTGTAGCCATATGGGCGACGGGTGACCGTCTCCTGTCATTATTGAGAAGAATGCGGAGGAAGTGATGTCTACTAATAAATGGCGTTTTGTGCTGTCGGCGGCAGCGTTGGGTGCGGGTATCCTGCTGCTGTCGAACCCTGCGTTTGCAGATCGGGATGGCTGGGGTGGTCCGGCAGTGAGCTTGTCTATCGGTGTCCCCGGTGTCGTCTATCCAGCGCCAACCTATTATGCAACACCTCCGGCTTACTATTATGCGCCGCCTCCGCCTCCGCGCTGGTATCGGCGTCGTGAACATTACTGGCACCATGAGCACGACCGTGGCTGGGGCGATGACGATTGATGGAGGCTGGCAGGTAGCAGCCCCACGGTGACGCTGTTAACTGATGATGGCGCGCCGTGCGCCGCGCGTCAGTAAGGGAAGTACGGCCTTTTGCAGCATGGGGGGCAGGGCGATCGGTCTGAGCAACATTTTCATCGCCATGTCAAAGGGATAGTGACGACTTATCCAACTGCCCATGCGTTGTCGAAATGCCGAGAAATCCTCCAGGGAGAATTGCTGCCCGGGGTTTTTTACTTCAAAAGCATTTTTGAGCGCAAGATAGCTGTCTTCCTGATCCACTTCGGCCACACGTTTCCAGAGTTCACGGCCAATGCGCCAGCGTGAATTTTTTTCGCGTGCTTGGTATTGCAGAAAAAATCGGTAGAAATATTTGTAGTGATGGACTTCGTCGGCGCGGATACGTGCAGCGAGCTGGCACAGTACGGGCTCCGGGCTGGCCGCCTGAATCATCGTATAGAAGCTGGCCGTACCCGTCTCGACGACGCAGCGTGAAGCCATTTCCAAGGCGTGAGTGGGGCCCAGTAAAGCAGTGCGGCAGTAGGGCACATAAGCGTCTCCAAAGCCCTGATAAGCACGTTCCCAATCAAAATCCGGCCAAATGGTGAGCACGTATTGGCGCAACGCGTGCCCATGTTGCACCTCTTCGATCTCCCATTCCTGGCGCAACCACACGGTGGCGCTCACATTTTCCTGATAGTATTCCACCAGGTTGCGGGTGTAGAGATCAGAGAGCGTTTCTACAAAGGACGCGCCGGCTAATAGATAAAACCAGTCCATATTGCCGATGATCTTTTCCTTTTCAATGGCAGCGTAAGGAATATCGGCCAGAGACCAGGTCGGACGGACGTTATCTGCGGGCATTGTATTTGCCGCCTCCTTGAATTCTGTCAATGGGGCTGACGATTATAGCGCACATCTTGTGGTGATGCCCCTGCGGCAACAAAGGCGGCACGCCTATTCTGACATTGCGGGCAGTGTCCGCAGTATTCACCACGATCCAGCAGGCAACTGTAGGAGGCGCGCCGGGGCGCTCCTAAGTGGCAGCGCTCTCAACGCTAGCATCTGGCGGGACAGGGTGCGGCTGACGTATCATTCCCGTTTGAATTGTGGCGGTATCCATTTGGTGTCTCGGGGTGTCTGCCCGTTGACGGTCATCATGTTCCTAAGGAGGATATCATGGCGTTGTGTGTAGAATTGCATCCCGTGAATCCACAGCCGCGACTGCTGGCGCAAGCGGTTGAGGTGCTGCGTGCTGGAGGTTTGCTGGTTTATCCAACGGACACCTGCTACGCCTTGGGTTGTATGGTGGCGGCACGGGAGTCCCAAGAACGGCTGCGACGCATCCGGCAACTGGATTTGCAGCATGACCTCTCGCTGCTGTTTTCCAGCATTTCCCAATTGGCGGACTATGCCAAGTTGGATGATCGTGCCTATGCGCTGCTGCGTAAAACCTTGCCTGGACCCTACACCTTCATTCTACCAGCGACCAAAGATGTGCCACGGCGCCTCGCCGACCCGAAAAAGCGCAGTATCGGTGTACGCATACCTGCGAGCCCCCTCTGTGAGGGGCTGATTGCCGAATTGGGAGAGCCCCTGATGAGTTCCACCCTGCAGCTCCCCGGTGCCACTGCACCGCTGACGGATCCCGATGAAATCTGCAAAACGATGGGCAATCAGGTGGATATGGTGCTGCTGTCCGGCCCTGGCGGGGTGCGCTGTTCAACGGTGGTGGATCTGCTGCAGTGGCCACCCCGGTTGCTTCGCGAAGGTGCCGGTGATCCGGCGGCGCTGGGCCTGGGTGCTGCCGTCTGAGATGTCGGTGGTATTAGGCGGGAGGGTCAGTACACTGATATACTCCGGCCATGTCTGACGCCGCGCAATTTATCCAA
>DAIAVG010000039.1 GCA_027445725.1 Acidithiobacillus sp. | reverse complement strand
TGGGTAACTCGCTCGGCGGCGTAAACGCCTACCAGTTCGCTGCGTGGCATCCCGAGCGTGTAAAGGCGCTCATCATTGAAGACATCGGCGCCGCTCCGGATGCTGATGCGTCGTTTGTGTTAGCCTGGGAGGGTATCTTTCCAAGCCGTGAAGCGCTCGAAGAACACATCGGGCAACGGCTGGCGCCATACCTCCTGGATTCCTTTCGCTCTACCCCAAACGGCTGGCGGCTTGCGTTCGAACCTCGCGAGATGCTTGAATCACAGCTTCAGCTCAATGGTGACCATTGGGCCGACTGGCTCGCGACTAAATGCCCGGCTCTCTTGGTCCGTGGGAGGGAGAGCCGGATTACGACGCAAGACCACTTCGAGCAAATGGCAGCGCGACGGCCCAATACTCGTCTCGTTACGCTTGACGGCGGGCACGTAGTCCATCAGGACAATCCGAGTGGCTTTGCGGACATTGTGCGGGAGTTCTTGCATGACCTCTGAGTTCATTAGCTGGTTCACTAATTGTGCGAGGCTCTCATCTAACAATGCGTTCAAAACGGACAGCAAGAGGCGCCGCCCATCCGTCGCTTTAATTTCTGCCACCGTTTATGCCGCTCATTGGACCCCAGGCTACCATGATTCTGATACATGGATATTATCCCCGATATATTGAACAGGAGAGCACATGATATTACCGGAAAGTTCACAAATAACACCGCACTCCAACCGCAACAGACCCACCCGAGCCATTGCGGGCTTTATTTTTATCGCTGGGCTGACATTATCCACATGCGCTCTGGCTAATACGGTTAAAACACCCAAAAAGCCAAAAATCTGGTCCGGGAGTGCCGCGTTCGGATACTCCAGCGTCACGGGAACCTACCCGTCCTTAAGCCTTAATAGCAAGGATTGGATACGTTGGCAATATCAGCGTTGGGAAAATCGAGCACGTCTGAGCTATAATTACACGGCGGCATCGACGGCCGTTTATGCCAACCGCTTGGTGTTACAAAACCAATCCAGATATTACTTCAAGCCGAAGGTTCACTATGTTTTCGGCGATATCCGGTATGACCGCAATCCATTCGACGGATATTACTACCATCTAGCGGAAACCGTCGGCGAAGGTAATATCATCCACCTCAACAAAACCATGTCCCTGGATTACCAGGTGGGCGTCGGTGCTCAGGAGGACCAACCCATAGGCCTGAAATATCAATCCAACCCAGCCGCGCGGTTGGCGGTGGAGTATGAATGGCATTTGACCCGGCATGCGACGTTTAAGGAAGATGTCACCGCGTTGTTATCCACAGCCAACAACAATACTTACGAATCGGTTACTAGTGTGCAAACCCGACTGTATGGGCCTTTAAGTTTGCAAATGTCGTATACCGCCACATACAATGAGCTCCCTGTGATAAGCTATTACAAAAAGCTTAACACCATTACTGCTGCTGATTTGATGTACAATTTTTAGTAACGGGGGGGGTTAGGGAGACGAGTCTCACCCCGTATATTTTGAATGCGGAGATAGACGGGCACTCAATAAGGACACTCAACCTGGAAGGTTTGTTAAAGACGAAAGTCAGTTCCAGAGAAAAGGATATCGCTGATCATCGCGTACTTTCCGCCGCGATAAGTCATGTCCAGAAAGAAAAGACACCAGATCGCGCCCGCCGCCCGCGCGGTATCCATAAGGACGATCTGGAGCGTTGACCGATGCGGTCAGACAGGCGTAATGGCCCTGGTCATGTCAGGCCGCCGGGTCGGATGGCGTAAAATAGGTATTTACCGCATGGATCACGTCTCCCACCGTTTTGATACGGGTGATATCCCCGTCCGGCACATCACCGCCAAACTCCACTTCCAGCGCCATAACCAGTTCAACACTATCCATGGAATCCAGGCCCAGATCCTCAAACAGCCTGGCGGATTCGATTACCAGGTCCCGGTCTAGCGCGAACTGTTCGGCAATCAGGTCTTTGACGCGAGCCGTAATCACGGTGTTCTGTTGCATGTCTTTACGTTAATGCCGATTAATGCCGTAGCCCGATAACAGCGATAATTCCTAACGCGATAAGCATGGCAATAGCCGGCCACCAAATCTCCGGGATTGATGGAAGTAACTTTAAAATATCACTCATGAATCAACTCCTTGCAATATAGCCACGGCAAGCAATTCCGCTATCAAAAAAATGCCCAATCCAACGATAAATATGCCAGCATGGCTAGTCATAACATGCTGTTTGCGTTCGATCGCCTTCAGGGCGAGTTCCGGCAAGCCATAGAGAACAAACGCCCCAATACCAATGATTCGCGCCGTTGTAGCCAGATGTTTTTTCTGACCGATGGAAAGTTTTCTTAGCTTCATACAGGAAGTATAGATGCCAACAACCGGCACGCCTAACGGTTTCTCAAGCATTCTCCGCCTCTACCACCGGCGCGCCCATTAACCGCACCCAGGCCCACGCCGTAGTTCGCTGAATCTCCGGGATCCCGGTTCCTTTGGCCCACCATTCGTTGTTTGTCAGCAGGACCACTTGCGGATGCTGCGCCACGCCTTCCATCCACACCCAGGGCAGGAGTTGATCATAGCAGATTGATGCCCAGGCGCGGACCCCATCCACCTTGCGCACAGGCTCCCACCAGCCCGCCTCGTAGCCCACGCCGTCAGCACGCACGTAGCCATGCCCCTGATACCAGGGGTGCCACATGGATACCGGTACCGGAAAAGGAGAGATGAACAGCAGCTTGGCCCTTGCAGGGTGCAATCCGCCCTGCCCTCTTCCTGTCACCCCAAATCCACCGCCGCGCACCGCCTCGATACCGTCCGCCAGCAGATCCCGTCCGACCGGCACTGAAGCCCCAACCAGCCATATCTGCCCCTTGGGTACGGCATGCTGGACTTCCGCCGCATTGCCTGCCCACCAGGTCATCAGCGTCTCCGGCAGTAATACTACTTTGGCTGAATCGGTCTTGGCTTGTGTCTGACTGATCCATTCCTGATTGCGGGCCATGTCCGCCATCATATTTCCCGTGATCGGCCCCAGATGCAGGTTCATACCGGCCCAGCCTTTCGGTGTTACCTGTGGGTGAATGTAGGCCATGACGTTCAACAATACGGCCATCATGCCCAGAAACCAGAGCGTGTCCGTACAGACATGCCGCCATTTCAGATCCATCGGAAGACCTTGCGTCATCCACCGGGCGGACAGGTAGACGCCCGTCAGCAACATAAGCAGTCCCACCCATGACGCCCCCGGAAACAACATCCCGGCGCTGGCCAATGGTGACAGCCAGTCAAAGAGTCCCAGAGGCGGCAAGGCGTCCACCACCAGCACGGCAAGGACTCTCCATGGCCGGTCGGCAAAGGCCCATCCCGCCGCCAGCAGCGCCGAACTGGCAAGCCAGAGCGCTATACCCATCGGCACATGCCCCGGCCCGAAAAACGACGCCGATCCCTCTATGAGACCGTGACTGCCGGCCAGATAATAGGCCAGGGCGACCCCGTACCGGTCCCGTCTGGTTCCACCGAGAACCACCAGCGGAATGAGGATCAGGGAAAGAACTGGTCCACAATGTCCGTACTGCCAGGACAGTCCCAGCAGTGAGGCGAGGATCGCCCGCACCACGAACGAGAATGGGACGGTTATCTTGCGCGTCGATGTCATAAAATTATCGTCTGAGCCAGGCTACGACTGCAATCACCAGCAGCGTGAACAGCAGTGCAGAAGCCTGACAGCATGAGATCGGCTCCGCCAGAAGACTCCAGGTAACGTCAATCATGTTTGTCGTCGCCGAAGCAAGGCAATCCAAAGTGGGCAATGAGGGCAATCATTGCCAACATGAATAGAATCGCATAGGCCGGATACCAGACAGGTTCGACCAGAAATTTCCAGAGATGATCAAGGGTGTTCATGACCGCCCCTCCGCTCGGGGCTTTGGTGGACATGTCTCACCCGCATCAGCCTTTATCATCCTGCGCCTCTCTTCAATTGCAGCAGTCATCAGATCAGCCAGCCAAGGCTATGACGGCGACCATCGCCAGTGTGAACAACAACGCATAGGCCCAATTCCAGCCTGACTCCATCAGGAAGCTCATGAGCATATCTAGCTGGTGTTGCTGATCGAGACGGCGAACCAGCATGAACATAGTGAATATCAGCGCCAGTATCGCCACTCCATGATAAGCCCATATAGCACTCTGTGGTGCGTGAACCGGGGAATGAGACAGCCAGGGGTTTCCAAACCGCAGGACATAGAGAACCGACATAAATGCCATAGCCGTAACTACCGTGATGATGATCGCCACCAGACGTAGCATAACCAAACGCAATCCCGGATGCTTTCCAAATACGTTCATGGCATACCTCCTGACCCTTTACTCGACTTGGCTTTCTGCGGATTACACGTCAGATGCCCGGACTGGAAAAACAGCGGCTTGCCCTGCGCCCGGCAAAGCTCGGCGGCATGCACCGCCCGCGCGTAGCCGGCATGGTCCGCATACCACCAGCCGGTGCTCGCCAGCGCGGCGATAACCAGCAGCACGTAGAATAGATGGTGATCCTTGAGCTTCTGGACGGCCCACAGCGCAAGATGGTTGGTGGCCTTTTCATGAATCGCCACCGACTTCGCCACCGAGCCATTGATCGCGTTCAGTGATTTCAGGGTCTCGTCATGCACGAATTTCAGACTGTCCACCTGCGTCCGCGTGTCCTGCAGCAACTTGATATTGGCCGCCAGCGTCTGGCTGTCGATGGTTTTGCCCAGATTGTTGACGGATTCGATGGCCTTGCCCAGTTCCGCCAACTGAATCATCGCTCCCGGATCCGGCTTACCGACCGTCTGATTGGCGATGAACCACCACATGGGGTCGTCGTCGTGCATCCTGAGCTTGTCCATCATCAACTGCGCGTCCCACCGTTCCTCGTCTGTCGGCTTGCGGCGGCCCCGCCCCAGCATGGTGTCAAAGGCGTCATTTCTCTCGCGTTCACGGTCGTTCTGTTTGCTTCGTGTTTCCTGTTCCATGTCCCGCTCCTTATAGCGTCTCCATGACGTTCCACTCGTCCAGTTCCGAGCCGGTGAAAAGCTGAATGGCGATACGCCACAAGCCCATCCAGGAACCATCGGCCAGGGCCTTTTCATTGGCGATGTTGAACGGCATATTGGGGATGACCATATCCATAGCCGCCTGCGCATACTGGTTGCAAAAGAGCATGTACAGGTCCAGCCAGCGACCATGCTCCACCAGCGCCCGCCGCAGCCCTGAATCCCACCACTCCACGTAATCATTCCAGTAGGAAAATTTACTGTTGCGCATGACCACGCCCCGCCCCCGGTAGATCTCCGGCATCACATCCACCCGGTCGGCCAGCAGCCCCAGGCTCATGGCCTGGCGGGTGAGTATCCAGATGGGGATGGTGTTGAGGTCTTTGAGCATGCCGTTCATCAGGCGCTTCTCCAGCAATTCACTATCCTGGACGGCCGGCAGATCGATGATGAAGCGCACTGGCCCATCCTGCGCGGCTTCCAAGGCGAGGTTGGCGATGGTCCCGTAGGCCTGCGCCCCTTGTTCGCTATCCAGTTTCCCGGTATGCACCGTGGCGTCACCGCGCGCATGCCACATCTGGTACCCGGTTTCGGTGTCAGGATCATTGCAGGCATCCCAGACATAAACCCGCGCCTTGGGCACTCGCCCATGCGAGAGCTTTTCATCCCGATAACCCCGGATATACATATCCGCCAGCGTCCGGACGGCAAGGGACCGCCCGCAACCGGGCATCCCCCCGTCCACCAGAAAGGTCTTGATGTCAGGCGTCGCCATCACCGCCTTCCTCAACACCACGGTATTCCGTCTCCGGATCGGGGAAGATCGGCGCGAGCGCGGTATGAGATGCTTTCAGCCAGCGCCGCAGGGCGTGGGTGTGATACACGCCGAAGCCGGACGGCTTGTTATGTTCCATATCCGAAAAAGCACCGCTGGCCTTGAAGATCAGATCGGCGGCAGGCGTTGGCTCGAGTCTGGGGATAATGGCTTGCTTGTACCGGTAATTTCCGGCATCCGGACGGGTGAACCAGACAAACGATTCCTTACCGCCGAAGAACTCCGGCACCACCACCAGACGCCGTTCGGCGTCCAGGCGAGACAGAAAACCGTTCTCCAGAGAATGCTTCAGGGAATTGGCGGCATCGGCGCCCTTGCCAATGGAGTAGCAAGCCGCCACGTCATAGCCCAGATCCTCGCAGACCGATACCAGCATATCCGCCAGACCGTCCAGCGTTTCACTGGCATTGGCCGGCAAATTCACTACGGTGATGGTGTGATCCCTTTGATTGGAATTTTCCAGCCATCCCGCCAGATTGGCGATGGCCGTGCTGACGTCACCGGCCAGATTCAGGGGGAGCGCCGCACTCAACACCATGTCGGAGTTTTTGTAGCGACCCTGCACATCCGGCGTGGTGGTGTCACCCTCGATGAGGGTCGCTTTGCCGAACCTCTGCAAGGCCATATCAACCAGCAGCGCGGCCACCACCGATTTGCCTACGCCGCCCTTATCCCCATGGGAAAAAATGATCGTCTGCTTCATGTCCGTCTCCTTGTCGAAAAGGTACCGCTTCATACTTCTATCGGCATCCACCGACCTGATCGCGTTTATTTTGCGTTGCCGTTTTCGATGAGATTCAGCCCATAGGGATTCTTGCCGCCCTTTGGATCTCTGTATGCATGCATGGTCGAGCTCCATTCCCAATCATCGTCAATCCGCTTATAGCCGTCCGGCAGTGTACTTTCGTCAATAAAGTCCCCTTCGCGGCGATCCCAGACGTGACGATCCCGCACACGTGGAAACCCGCTCGGGAGGCTCTGGGGATCACGATAGTCCTGCAAATCCTTGTCCCACACCCACCCGTCAGACTCGCGGGCGTCCCCGTTCAGGGGCCTTGCTGACTGAACGGGCGCTGGTCTTGCCTTCCCTTTAGCCTCGACACCACCGGACTCTGCGGTGCCAGTCATTCTGGCCTGGGTTGATATGGGCTTTGGGGCCGAATCTGGAATTTTCCGCATAGCGATTTCATGCCGCTCCGCCGCCATCGCAAAGGCGAGCTTGACGATCTCAAAGGCCGTGGACCGGTGAAAACCGCCGCGAATAAGGCTGTGCACATACTCCGACCGGTCCATGCTGACATCCAGAATGGTATCTGCCATATCTTTCGCCGCGATACGGATGGCCCGCTTCGCATAGAGCGTGTCTTCCAGGACAGCCCCGGCGCCAATCCGCTTCCATTCCTCCTTAAGCTTCTGGATATCCGCGTAACTGTAGGTCTTCGCCGATCCCTTGTTGCCAAGCTTGCCCCGCCGCACAGCGCACACCGTGGGCGAATCGGCGACGGGCGCGTGAACAGGATTCTGGGTGTCGGTATTCGGGGTGTCTTGCCGGGTGGCTTCGTCGTTATCGCTCGTGTCCATTTTATTCTCCCTGCCGTTTATGAAGGGCGGGATCTGCCCGCCCCTGGATATGTCACGTCTGTTAAAAAAGCTTGTAAACGCCGCAATCCGGCACGCGGGGTTTCAGGTACCGGGCGACTGAATAGCCCATGTTCTCGTACAAGCTATGGGTCTCGAACTCGCGCCCGATGATCAGGCTCTTGGCCGCCGGGAGCGGTTGCAGATCCTCCCTGGTGGGGGTGTGCGCATCGCCCACGTCCATCAACACCCGGCGTTCCAGCAGGTCGAACCACAGCGGCGCACCAAACAGCGTGTAATGCGGGATAGGCGCGCGGCCTTCCAGAATGTCGGTCAGATCCCGGGCCGTGCCGACGACCAGATGGTGATATGTGTCGCGCTCACTCCATACAAATGTCTGCATGCGATCGTCCGGCATGACGCAGGTCACGCTCGCCTGCGGCTGGATGAGCAGGCACAGCGGCTGGGAGTAGACCAGCCCCTGATCGATGGCGGGCAGGTTCTCTGCGAACGGATCATGTAATTCCGGCTTATGTTCGCGCTTATCCATGGCAATCCGCTCGCACTCGATGAAGTACAGGCGGGCTTGGCGTCCGCGTTCGTTGTTCTGGACCATTGCCAATTGTTTCGCCATGTCCAGGGTGAGGTGGTATTCCTTCGTTATCTGTTGCCTGGCTTTTGCGCTCCCCAAATCGGGGGAGCTCAAATCTTCAAAGCAAACATAGTCCTGATTCTCAACAAAGCCGTATTTAGCGATACGCTGCTTGATCCAGGTATTGAAATCCCGGCGAACCTCAAGAAATTCATGCAGATCACGGGCGTTGCACAGCGGCTGGGCGCGTCCCTGTATGGTGCCTTCGGTGACCGGTATCAAAGCGTTATTGCTGTTCATGATGAAGTCCCTCTATCAATGAAGCGTCATTGCTTCACCAGATATACGGACTAACTGGGACCTGATGAGCGTTTAATTCGCCATATTGATGGTGAGGATATGATTGATGGCGTGCGTCCGCCCTGGGTTTTCCCCGGATTTGGTGAAAATCGTTTCGACAAGAAAAATCAAGGTGTTGCAAACGCCTATAGGGGGTTTATCTGTGCCATGCCGACGGCTAGTTGCTTGGGTTATGCGCCATCTTATTGATTTTAAGTGAATTTAATCATGAGATTTTTCGAGTTTCCGCGCCGCCTCGTGTCCACCTTGTGTTTACCTCACACTTACCTTGTACTTACCTTGTACGCTGCAAGACAGATCTAATACGGAACTGGTCCCATCTGGTCGTTCCTTGGCACAGCAGAACACACCTGATCGCTTCCTTGACCCACCACGGCACCACCTTGACTTTCCTTGAGCCACCTTGAGTTACCTTGGCTTAGCAGGACATACCAGAACGTAGCAGGACAAAATGCGGCCGCCGCTTCGCGGATTGTTGGGCAGGGTAGGGGCAGGTAGGACCCGGCCCGCTTGCGCGGACCAGTTCCTACAGCCCTCCCTGCTCAGGGCAAGCCCCGAGACCCCTTCCTGCTTCGCGCTTCGCTTGTCGCAGTCTTCGCCATTGGGCGTTGTTTACCCTTAATTCCGCGATGGAATAAGGTGGAAGTGGATTGAAGGACCCGATCTGTAAGGGTTTCCGGTATAATGGCTTTGCGAAAGCAGATCACCTACCGGGAGACTTACAGGAGGGTCCGATGAGAAAAATGGCACGAACCGTGCTTCCTTTCAAGGTGGCAGCAACTGAAGAACCCATGACCGCACAATCAGGGTTGGGGCTCCATGGAGAGTTCATTCGAGGGCTGGGCGTTCATCGCTGGCTGGAACAGGAAATGCCCAAGCCGGGCAGCAAGCGGGGTTATGGAGCGATTCCGCATGTT
>DAIAVG010000038.1 GCA_027445725.1 Acidithiobacillus sp. | reverse complement strand
CCTGATCGCCGCCTTTGCCGTGGCCCCTCCCGACACCATCGCGCAGTTGCGCCCCCTCGCCGATGATCTCGTTTATTTGGCGGCCCCGAAACCGTTTTATGCGGTGGGCGAGTTCTTTACCGACTTCCGTGAAGTCAAGGACGAAGAGGTGCTGGAGATTTTGCGCGAAACATCGCCCAGGCAGGAACCGGAGCAGCCATAAATATGCCCATTCTCAATCCTGACATTGTCCACATCTTCGACGAAATCGCCGATCTTTTGGAGATTGAGGACGCCAATCCCTTCCGGGTACGAGCCTACCGCAATGCCGCCCGTCTCCTACAAGGCCTGAGCAGCGACGTCAAGACCATGGTAGAGGCCGGTGAAGACCTCACGGAACTGCCCGGCATCGGCGACGACCTGGCTAAAAAAATCATCGAGATCGTTACCACGGGCCACTGCTCCTTTCTCGAAAAACTGGAAAAACAGACCCCGCCGGCATTGACGGAGCTGCTCAAGGTGCCGGGCCTTGGACCTAAGCGGGTCAAGGCGCTTTGGCATGAACTGGACGTGGAGACCGTGGACCAGCTCACCCGCGCCGCCAGGGAGGGGCGCATTCGCAGTGTCCCCGGTTTTGGCGAGAAGACCGAAACGCGCATCCTGGAAGCCCTCCAGGCCCAGATCGCCGCCGTTCCCCGTTTCCCTATCGCCATCGCCGCCCCGTATGCAGCCGCCCTGGTCCACTACCTGCAGAACATACCCGGCGTGCGGCGGGTGGTGGTGGCCGGCAGCTTCCGGCGTGGCAAGGACACGGTGGGCGACCTGGATATACTGGCTACGGCCACTGCCGACAGTCCGGTGATGGAGCGCTTCACCGCCTATGAGGATGTGGCGGAAGTCCTCTCCCAGGGCACCACACGGGCCACCGTGATCCTGCGGAACAAACTCCAGGTGGACCTGCGCGCCGTGGACGAATCCGCCTATGGCGCCGCCCTGCATTATTTCACCGGCTCCAAGGCCCACAACATCGCCATCCGCCGCATGGGTCAGGATATGGGTCTGAAGGTCAACGAATATGGGCTTTTTCGCGGGAAAGAACGTATTGCCGGCGAAACGGAGGAATCCGTCTACGCCGCTGTCGGCCTGCCCTATATTGAGCCGGAACTGCGGGAGAACCGCGGCGAAATCCAGGCCGCCCGCGCCGGACATTTGCCGAAACTGGTGGCGATGGACGATTTGCGCGGCGACCTTCACGCCCACAGCAAGGCCAGCGATGGTCACTATAGTGTGCGGGATATGGCCGCGGCGGCCAAGGCCGCGGGTCTGGAATATCTGGCTATCACCGAGCACAGCCGCCACCTGACCGTCGCCCATGGCCTCGACCCGGTGCGCTTGCGCCGGCAGTTGGACGAGATTGACGCCCTGAATACGGAACTCGATGGCATCACGCTCCTCAAGGGCATAGAGGTGGACATCCTGGAAGACGGCAGCCTGGATTTGCCCGACGGCATCCTGGGTGACCTGGACCTGGTAGTGGCTGCGGTGCACTACCGCTTCGATCTGCCCAGGGGCAAACAGACCGCACGCATCCTCAAGGCCATGGACAGCCCCCATTTCACCATCCTCGCCCATCCCAGCGGGCGGCTCATCGGCAGCCGGGAAGCCATGGATGTGGACATGCCCCGCATCATCCGCCATGCGCGCGAGCGGGGCTGCTTTCTGGAGATCAACGCCCAGCCCGAGCGCTTGGATCTCGTCGACATCCATGCCCGGATGGCCAAGGAAGAAGGGGTGCTGCTGGCCGTCAATTCCGATGCCCACAGCATTCACGACTTCGACAACCTGCATTTTGGCCTGCAGCAGGCGCGGCGCGGCTGGCTGGAGAAGAAAGACGTGCTCAATACGCGGACCCTCAAGGAGTTGCGGGCACTGCTGGCGGCGACCATGAGCAGCTAGGCCGACGCGTGCGGGGACCTGTTTCACCGCCTTGTCACATCGGCGGCTGCGGCTGCGGCTTTGAAATGGCGCTGAAACCACTCCAGGGCCAGGCGGGCCGCCGCTTCCAGCGTCCCTCGTTCCTCAAAGAGATGGGTGGCGCCGGGGACAATGGCCAGCTCCTTCTCCGCCCGCAAGGCGGCGAAAGCCTGCTCATTCAGACCAATCACCACATCGTCTAAGCCGCCGACGATAAGGAGGGTGGGCGCTTTCACCTGGGTGATGGCGGGACCGGTGAGATCGGGTCGCCCGCCGCGGGAAACCACCGCAGCGATAGCGTCACCAAACTGGGCTGCGGCGCGCAGGGCCGCCGCAGCGCCGGTGCTGGCACCGAAATAACCCAGGGGCAGGGCCGCCGCCCCCGGCTGTCGCTGTGTCCAACGGGTGGCTAACGCCAGGCGCTCGCTCAGCAGGCCGATGTCGAAGCGGGTGGCGTAGACCCTGTCCTCCTCTTCACTCAGCAGATCAAAGAGCAAGGTACCAATACCGCCGTCACGCAGTATCTGCGCCACGTAATTGTTCCTGGGGCTCAGGCGGCTGCTGCCGCTGCCGTGGGCGAAGAGCACCAGACCGAGGGCATTTTCGGGAATCGCCCAGATGCCTTCCAGGCTAATCCCTTCTGCCGAGATGTGAACGGACCGTTCTGACCCTACCATGCCTTACCTCCCGTTGATCTACCCTTCGTTCATTATAGAACCTGTCACGGCAGTTGCGCGCGGAACCTGGGTATTATCCAAATGTGAAGTATGCCGTTTATGCCGGATCGCCTGCCGAAGTAGAGATCACCGCCATACTTTGCTAAGGTGAATATTCAAACCCATCACAGGACCCTCCACCATGACTCTCCTGAGCATCATCACCTTCCTCATCATTGGCGGCATTGCGGGCTGGCTGGCGGGACTACTGATCAAGGGACGCGGCTTTGGGATCATCGGAGATATCATCGTTGGTATCATCGGCGCGTTCATCGGTGGCTTCGTACTCATCTTCTTCGGCCTGGCCGGTCTTTTCGGGGCGGGTATTATCAGCGCCATCATTGTGGCTTTCATCGGCGCGGTCATCCTGCTGAGCATCATCAAGCTCGTCAAAAGGATATGAACTCAGCCAGATGAATGCTATGGCTGTTCTGGTTGGCGAGGGCGGCATCGCCCTGCCGCATAAGCGCAACGCGTATTGAGCGGACAGGTATCACAGCGCGGACGAGGCCGACAGTAGTCCTTGCCCAAAGAGACCAGCAGGGCATGCAGCGCATTTCGTACCGCTGCGTCGCCCGGCTCCAGTTCCGCCTCGATGGCAGCCTGCACCTCGGTATAGGACAGATGATCGCCTAACAGACCCACGCGACCACCAATCCGGCGGGTGTAAGTGTCCACCACCATAACCGGCAGGCCCAGGGCATAGAGCAGAATGGAATCTGCGGTTTCCTCACCAACACCGTGGACTGCCAGCAAGTCTTGCCGTAGCGCCGGAACGGTCGCCTGCCGGGCGAGATGTTCCGGCACCGCGCCCACACCCTGCGCCTCCAGAAACCGGCACAAGGC
Organism: Acidithiobacillus sp.; assembly: GCA_027445725.1. Next base: position 6,264 of record DAIAVG010000038.1, on the reverse strand, counting down.
CAGCAGGCGTCTAGTCTTTATCCGATAAAATCCGGATGGCCGGAGCAGTTCAGCCAGGTCACCTTCGGGCAGTGTGAGGATGGCCGCCACGCTCAGCGCATCCGCCGCCCGCAGATTGGCAATCGCCTTTTCGACATTGCGCCAAGCGGTATTCTGGGTCAGGATCGCGCCCACCATGACCTCAAAGGGCGACTGCGCGGGCCACCACTCCTGCGGGCCGAAGGCCTCTTGCAGCGTCCTGAATACGGCTAACCAGCCATTTTCCTCCGGCATCGACAGGCTCTAATCCCGGACCACCCGACGTCCCTGCCCCGTTCGGCCACGCGATGCCCCCTGTCGGGTTTCTCGCCGACCGTTATTTTTTCGCGGTTCGGACACATCTGTCCCTCGTCCCGCTTTGTCAGGAGATGGCGTAGCAGGATTGACCCACTGCACGCTGGCGAGCAAAGCTTCGCGCTCTTCGTCGGGCAATTCGTCAAAGTAACCGGTCTTGAGCAAACGCGGCATTTCCACCACCCCGTAGCGCACCCGGATCAGGCGACTCACGGTCAGGCCGACGGCCTCGAAGAGTCGTCGCACTTCGCGATTACGCCCCTCGGCCAGAGTGACGTGATACCAGTGATTGAGGCCCTCACCACCGGCTTCCTGCACGGTCGTAAAACGTGCCTCACCGTCTTCCAGCGCCACACCCTGCAACAGGCTGGTCTGCTGCTCCGGACTCACCACCCCCATCACCCGGACGGCATATTCCCGTTCGATGCCCGCGCGCGGATGCATCAGTGCGTTGGCGAGATCGCCGTCATTCGTCAGCAGTAACAAGCCCTCGGTGTTGTAGTCGAGACGCCCGACCGCAATCCAGCGGCTACCGCGCAACCGCGGCAAGCGATCAAAAACCGTGGGCCGGCCCTCGGGGTCACTACGGGTAGTGAGCTCCCCCGCCGGCTTGTGATAGCGCAGCACGCGCAGACGCGGACGCACCCAGGAGGGAATCCGCAATGCCTCCCCGTCAACGGTAATTTTGTCCTGTGCCGTCACCCGATCCCCCAGTTTGGCGGGCTGGCCATTCACCACCACGCGCCCTGCCGCGATCCACTCCTCCATCAGGCGGCGGGACCCCAGGCCAAAACGAGCGAGTACCTTCTGCAATTTTTCGTCCATGTTTCTCCAAAACCTACACAAGCTGCGGCAAATACTCCCCGGATCATATCCCGTCCGCGCTCCCGCACCTACAAAAAAACATACCCCGCACAAAGGCGGGGCAATTTTCGCTGACCAATGCGATGATCAGGATACCTTGCGATGGGTCTCGTCCTCCTTAAGACGGGTGATACCCATCATCTTAAACAGCACCTTCTCATAAAAAGGCTCGGAGACGCCCATCTTCATCTTGCGGATGAAGTACTTCTCAAAGGCCACCTTGGCCAGATGTACCCAGCGGCCATAGGCAAAGATGTCGACCTTACGGGGTCGCAACTGGGGCAAGGCAATAAACGCCGCACCGCGATCACCCATGTCGGCAAAACACACCGCGTTCCAGGTGCCCATGGTCTGCTCACCCTTACGGCCTTCCAAATCCGCCTTGATATTATGTACCGCCGCCGACACCATGGACTCGATCATATAACCGGTCTTGGGCGCGCCGGTCGGCACCGGGGTTACTTCCACCGGCGGAATCGCGATAGCGATACCCGCCGCAAAAATGTTCGCATACTTCTTGCTACGCTGGTGTTCGTCCACCAGAACAAAACCGCCGGGATTGCACAATCCCTCGACACCTGCCACGGCAGGCACGCCCTTGAAGGCCGGGATCATCATGCCGAACTTGACTGGCAGAACCATCTCTTTGACAGTTTCGCCCTTTTCATCCACTTGGGTCACATACATTTTGTTGTCTTCGACTTTAGTGACCTTACAATTGGTGTAGGCCTCAATACCCTCTTCTTTGAGTCCCTTGGTCAGGATACCCGTAGAATCACCCACCCCCTGAATGCCCAGATGACCAATGTAAGGCTCACTCGTGATAAAGGTGAAGGATGGAATCTTATCGCGCATGCCGCGCTTTTTGAGATCAGAGGCAACAATCATGGCATATTCGTAAGCGGGCCCAAAGCAACTGGCGCCCGCCATAGCGCCCATAACGATAGGGCCTGGCTCGCGTAACAACGCCTGATATTCAGCAAAGGCCTTCTCTGCATGATCCACCGTACAAATGGACTGCACCGGGCCTTCATGCGGGTTAGAACCTGGCACATTCTCAAAAGCCAGCTTCGGACCGGTAGTAATCAGCAGATAGTCGTAATGAACCTTGCTACCATCGGCGAGGGTAATATTCTGCGCTTCGGCATCAATGTGCTCGGCGGACTGCGGAATGAAATGTATCCCTTTGCGTTCCACATAAGGTCTGATCGGAAACGCGATGTCGTCGCGCTCCTTCCAGCCTACACCCACCCACGGGTTGGACGGCACGAACTGGAAATAATCATTGGCGTTGATCAGCGTCACCTCATGCCCGGAACCCAGAGCTTCTTTCATTTCGTAGGCGGCCGGCATCCCGCCTGTGCCTGCGCCCAAAATTATGACATGTGCCATTGTTTGCTCCTCACGTAACTTGCTGCGTCAGATTCAAGGTAAGCCACAACACCCTTCTCCGCTTACCGAGCCCAATTTCAAACTCTGTTTTGGATATTATAGTACACCCAAAATTCGTCCAACCAGATTGATATAACTTTCCCATCATCTTTTTTATCATGTTTCGTTCTGTTACGCTTTTCATATTTCATCAAGTCTCTCCGCCGCCATGACCTTTGGCAATGCTTCCAACGAAGGCAGCGAAAAATGCGCCAGGAAATCCGGTGTTGTCACCCAAAGTGCAGGTCGTCCCGGAGTATCCCGGTGCCCGGCGACCATTATCCAGCCTCGCTCCTGAAGCTGCTGCATGATCTGCGCACTCACTGCAACCCCCCGCCAGTGCTCGATTTCCGGACGGGTTATCGGCTGCTGATAGGCAATCACGGCCAAGGTCTCCAGCGTTGCCTTGGATAAAGGTCGTGGTGCTTCCACGTGAAGGCGCACCAGAAGGGCATTGTGACGCGGATGAATCTGCAAACGATAGCCACCGGCGACAGAGACCAGTTGCAGAGGTCCTTCGCCAACGGCTAACAGCGTCTCCAGCGCCGCCTCCCATCCTGCGCAGTCGGGATCGTCGTCGAGGAGGGCCGCCAGGTGCTCGCGGGAGAGCGGTTCAGCGCTGGACAGAAACAAGGCCAGGAGCGCTTCACGCATCAGATACCACCAGGCCCATCGACACCAGCCACCGCGACCTGCCAGACCCCCTCTTCGTCTTCGATCAAAGCCAGTGCCTCTTGCCGGAGTAATTCCAATATGGCTAATAGTGACACTGCCAGAGCCAGGCGATCTGCCATGGGCGGCAAGAGTTCGTTAAGAAACCAGGGGCGCGGCTCTCGGCGGCAATACAGTAGTAGCTCCACCATCCGCTGCCGTAATCCCATGTGCGGATTCGTCAGGGTATGGGCGGGAGGTGGCTTGCGCGCGGGGCGCAGAAGCAACGCCTGCCAGGCGTTTACGATATCCATGAGGGTTACCAGCGGTGGTGCCAAAGGCAGATCAGGACGTGGCGCGGGGTAAATCGTCCAGAAATCCCGTCCAGCCTGAGGCAAAGTGTGGAGCGCCTCCGCTTGACTCTGCACCGTAGCCAGAGCCTCCAGGCGGCGCGCCAGTTCCAGACGGGGATCGAAGTCTTCATCCTCCGCTGCGGGCGGCACGGGCAGCAACATGCGTGCCTTGATCTCCGCCAGCCAGGCCGCCATCAGCAGATATTCCGCCGCCAGTTCCAGATTGCGGCGGCGCGCTTCGTGCAAGTAGTGCAAATACTGCCGGGTCACTTCGGCCACCGGAATATCGCGGATATCCATGCGGTTACGGCGGATCAGCCAGAGCAGCAATTCCAGCGGACCGGAAAAGCTTTCCAGCAACAGTTCCAAGGCATCCGGCGGAATAAAGAGGCCGTCGGGCAGGCCTTCCAGCGGCTGCCCATGAATCTGCATGGGCGCCGCCGATAGACGGGATTCAGAGATGGCGCTGCTCATGCGCCAGACCCATGGCTGCGCGCACCCGCTCCAGCGTCTGCTCGGCGCGTTGGCGGGCACGCTGGGCGCCCGCATGGGCAATTTCCTGTAGTTGCTTCGGCCGGGCCGCCCAGTACTCCGCCCGCTCACGGATCGGCGCCTGCTCAGCGAGCACCGCTTCAATTACCGGTTGTTTACAATCCAGACAGCCGATACCTGCCGTTGTACAGCCGCTGCGGACCCATGCCTGCGTCTCTGGGCCGGAATAAACCTGATGCAGGGCCCAGACCGGGCACTTTTCGGGCGTACCAGGGTCCGTGCGTGCCACCCGGGCTGGGTCGGTGGGCATGGTACGGATTTTCTTCTGCACCACTTCCGGCGCTTCACGCAAGGAGATAGTATTCCCGTAGGACTTGCTCATCTTCTGCCCGTCGAGCCCCGGCATTTTTGAGGCCGCCGTCAGCAACGCCTGAGGCTCGCGGAGAATTTCCCGACCCTTGCCCTCCAGGTGGGCCAGGAGTTGCTCGCACATCCCCGCACTGAGCCCCGCCTGCTGCCCCAGGAACACCGCCGCTTCGGTCACCGCCAGACCGTCACCGTTTTGCTGAAAACGCCGCTGTAAGGAGGCAAAAGTCTTCGCCGCGCGCTTGCCCATGGCCTGCATGCCCCTTTCTACCTGCGCCACCGCATCGGCATCGCGCCCGTAGAAACTGTTGAAACGCCGTGCCAGCTCTCGGCTGATCTCCAGATGCGCGACCTGGTCTGCCCCCACCGGTACCTTGTGGGCATCATAAAGCAGAATATCCGCCGTCATCAGCAGCGGGTAACCCAGAAAACCGAAGGTGGCGAGATCACGCTCCCGCAATTTTTCCTGCTGATCCTTGAAGGTCGGCACGCGCTCCAGCCAGGACAGCGGCGTCAGCATCCCCAGCAGCAGTGCCAGTTCGGCATGCTGTGGCACATGGGATTGGATAAAGAGCACGGACTTGTCCGGGTCTACCCCCACCGCCAGCCACTCAATGAGCAGATACCAAACCGCCTCACTGATCCCCTGTGTCGTTTCATAATGGGTGGTCAGCGCATGCCAGTCGGCAACAAAGAAATAACACTCCGCCTCATCCTGCAAACGCAGCCAGTTTTTGAGTACGCCGTGATAATGCCCCAGATGCAAATGACCCGTCGGTCGCATGCCGGAAACGATGATCTCGGTCATCATAAACCGCCTATCATCACAAAAAAGTGATATATCCACAAAAAGAGAGGACCCAGGACGGACCACAGCACGCCGGTAAACAGCAGTACAATCAGAATAATGAATCCGTAAGGTTCAACTCGGCTCAGGGCAATACTGGCTGACGCTGGCAAAAGCCCCACCGCCACCCGACCGCCGTCCAGAGGCGGAATGGGGACCAGATTAAAGATGATCAGGATGACATTGATCATAATGCCTGCCTCGCCCATCAGCCGCATGGGTTCACCGATATACGCCAGGGCATCGGGGAGATGCCCGCCCATCCACAACACCAGCGTCCAGAAGAAGGCCATCAACAGATTGGCGGCCGGCCCGGCGATGGCGACGAGCACCATATCGCGTTTAGGGTCTTTCAGTCCGCCAAAATTGACCGGCACCGGTTTGGCGTAACCAAAGAGAAAAGGCGAGTGAAACAGGAGCAGTATGCCCGGCAGCAAAATTGTCCCAAAAGGATCAATGTGTTTAATCGGATTCAGCGTTAGACGACCCATGAGCATGGCGGTAGGATCACCCCGTTTCCAGGCGACCCAGCCATGGGCCACCTCATGCACGGTAATGGCGAACAGCACAGGTATGGCCCAAATGGCCAGGGTTCGGATAAATTGCGTGGCATCAGACATGGATGGAGTATATCAGCGTAATGCCCTACCCGCCTAATACTGCACGGGACTAGACGGCAACGCTGAGACCGAGCAGTCCCGGGTCACCAGCGCCTTGACGGAGCACGCGCGGCGGCCATTGCAAAAGGTCCACCACCGTCGAACAGAGCGCCCCACCCACACCCGAGAGCAGCACCATATCCACCTGACTCCCCAACACGTCGCAAATTTCATCGGGATCCGTCAGCGGTGCATTGGCACCCGGAAGTTGCAGGGTAGAGCTCATCAAGGGCTCTCCCAACTCCTTAAGCAGCATTTCACACAGGGG
>DAIAVG010000037.1 GCA_027445725.1 Acidithiobacillus sp. | reverse complement strand
GTGTGAAATTTTCTTTTCTCGGGACGGGCATCGCCGTTAAGCTCCTCATACAGATAGCGCGACCTAGCTTCTGTCACTTATTTTAATATACTATCCTAAAATTCGCAAACTTTGAGACAAAAAAGCCGCCCGAAGGCGGCGGTTTCCGGATCGGATTACCGATTACAGCGCCCGGATTGCCGCGATCCGTTTTTCCATGCTGGGATGTGTCGCGAACAAACCTCCCATGGGGCCATGGATGTAGGCCGTGGCCAGCGCATCCTTGCGCGGGTTCACCTCCACCGGCATCCTTTCCAGTCGCCGCAAGGCATTGATCATCGATTCCTTGCCCCACAGCCTAGCGGAGAACGCATCCGCGCCATATTCCCGATGCCGCGAGTACGCGGTGATCGGAATGAGCGCCAGGAACGACAATCCAATCTCGAAAGCGATGGTGATTACAAGCTGCGACAGGGCGTTGTTGCCCAGGTACCGGCCGGCAAGGTTGCCCATCCATATCACATAGCTGTTCATCAACCCCATGAGCAACGTGGTGTTGAGCATGTCGCCATTGGCAATGTGGCCCATCTCATGGCCCAATACTGACCGCAGCGTGTTGACGTCCAGCAGGTTGAGCAGCCCGGTGCTGACCGCGATCATGGCACTGTGCCGGGTGGCGCCCGTGGCGAAAGCGTTAGGCCGGTCATCCGCATAGATCCAGATCTCCGGCATGGGCAACTGGGCTTTTTGCGCCGTCTCGGCGGCAAGCTGCCAAACCTGGCCATTCACGCCAACATCACCCTGGTGCACCTGGACCATGTGGAACATGCGATTGACCAGCCACTTCGATAGAAACAGGGACAAAAATGCTCCGCCAAAGCCAAAGAGCAGCGCGAAGCCAACCAGGTGCAATTGCACATGGAAAATCGCAAGCACTACGGATAATGTGATAACAAACAGCAGGTTGACCGCAAACATCAATGCAAGCGCTTTCAGGGAACGCATGATGGACCTCCTTGTTACTGCCAAATGGATTTCTCAGCCTGATTGAAGAGATACTAGATTTTTTCTCGGTATTTGCAAATCGTTATGCCGAAGGCTACCTTCGTGGATGCGTGGGCGAATGTTCATGCCGCGCTCTCCTTTGTTGCCTCACGTATATAATTTCGCAGCCATGCTGGATCACTCCATTTCTCAGTGCGAACCATGCAGGCGATCAATTTTTCAATTGCGCTACCCATCACGGTATCGGACCATTCATGAAAATCCGGGTCGTCGTCATAGGCGTCGATCAGAACGCCCATCGTGAGTGCATATCCAGCAGGCAAGTGACCGGCATCAACATGCCGGAAAATGCGGGTGGCGATGTGTTGGACGTTGGCCATCAGACAGTCCTTTTTGCTTCGCGACGCGCAGGATTCCCGCCATTCAGCGTACCCGGGTCCGGAGCCGACATGGCCGCCTGCAACAGCGCCCTCGCCTTTTCCTTGCCAGCGGCACCCTCGCCCATCAGCCGCGCGATCTCAACCGCGAGATGGCTGGTTTCTGCTGTCTTACGTTCGCAAACGCCCATCACTCCTCCTCTCCAAAAATCCTCACCATGGGAAAATCCCCGCCACAAAACAACCGAATCCCAGAGCCGCCAACCATGGCCCATGAGCCTGTATCCAATAGTTCAGGCCGCCGCCGGTCACCTTACGCATCTGCGCCGCACGGGCCTCCTGGCTGCCCTGTATTCTCCCTCTCAAATGCTCCCAGGCCTCCCGATAGGCGTCAGGAATCTCTTTGGAACCGCCTAGTTTTCGCAACAAGCCGGGCAGGCTTTTCAGGTGAATCACCCCTTCCGGGGCGCCTCTGGGAAACTGCGCGTCGCCGGCCAATACCACGGCATCGAAAACCTCTTGAGGGCGAACACCACTGTTCTCGATGACGGCCTTTCGGTGCCCATAATTCTGATCCTGTGGATTGTGCAGCGGACGCTGGGTGCCACCCAAATACTGCAGCCAGGGCCGGCGGCGGCCCTGGTCATAAAGCTGGCCGCTGAAGTTCTTGGTTTCCAGCACCAGCAAGCCGGAATGAGTCAGGACCACATGATCGATCTGAGTGAGGCCGCGCTGGCCCTGGAGAACGATGTCGTTCAGTGTTGGTGCGCGTAATACGAACAGCATCATGCGCACCCGGAGTTCGCCAGCCTTCCCCCGCGCATGGATCCGCCATGCCCGCCCTCCGACCAAAATCAGGATGGCTCCCGCAATGCTCAATGGAAAAATCAAAGGATTTCCTTAACCAACATGAACAGACTGAACAATTCGGCCACCAGGCCAATGCCGATGATGAACAGCACATGAACCAGATCACCAAAGAGACGGCTCAAGTCAATGCGTAGCGTGATGATCTGCCAGAAATCATCCATTGCCGAAAAAAACAGCATCAATACAACAAGCACAGGGATTGCCAGTGCGGCAATAATCCAGAACATGATTTCTTCTCCTATTGGCTACTCAACGTGCTTCCGACCTTTTTGGCAACACCAGAAACAAGCCGATGATGATCAATCCGATGAGATTCGCAAGAAGGGTTGCAGCGATTCCAAACCACACCATCACGATCGCGGCCACCGATGCAACGCGAGCCGACTTTTCCAACGCCTGCGGCCACGGCATGTGTTGTGGCGTCAACCAAAGTATCCCATCCGGGGCATGGCCAAGGATGTGCAAACGCAACAGGCTCACTCCAAAAATCAAGACCCATACCAGCGCACCGAATGCCAGAGAATAAACCAGCCCTTTCAACAATGTGGCCTTCAATATTGCAATGAACTTACGCATGGTGATCATCATCAACCTTCTTGGACTTCTCCTCAAAAATTGTACTTCACAATGCAGTACAAAGCCCTAAATCCATCTTTCCATCCGATCTTTTTCCCTTCCGCATAGGTTCTTCCATAATAAGAAATGCCCACTTCCACTATACGGCATTTGGTCTTGGCCACCTTTGCCGTGATTTCCGGTTCGAAGCCAAAACGGTTTTCATGTATCTCGATGTTTTTGATCACTTCCGTCCTAAAACATTTGTAGCAGGTCTCCATATCCGTCAGATCCAGATTGGAGAACATATTGGACAGGGATGTCAGCACCCTGTTTCCTACGCGATGCCAAAAAAAGAGAATCCTGTGCGGCCTTCCACCTATGAATCGTGATCCATATACCACATCCGCCTGATCATCCTGTATGGGCTTGACCAGAAGCGCATATTCTTCGGGATCATATTCCAGATCCGCATCCTGTATGATGACCACTTCCCCACTAGCTGCCTGAATGCCTGTTCTGAGCGCCGCTCCCTTGCCTTGGTTGACGGAGTGATAAATGACCTTATCTACCCGGGCAGCGATTTCCTCTCTGAGGATTTCTTGTGTCCCGTCGTTCGAGCAATCATCCACAACGATGATTTCCTTGTCCGGGTAACTGGATGCAATCACCGCATCCACTATTTTCTTTATGCTTTGCCGTTCGTTGTAGCAAGGAATTATCACGGAGAGTTTCACGACACGAGTCCCTTGAAATAGTCGATGGTTCTCTTGAGTCCATGCTCCAGATCAATCGTTGGAGACCATCTCAATGCTTCCTGGGCAAGCGATATATTGGGCCGGCGCTGGCGAGGGTCGTCCGAAGGCAATGGCGCAAAACAAAGGGTGGATTTGCTGTTGGTCAGCGACAAAACCTTTTCCGCCAATTCCAGGATGGTGAACTCGACTGGATTTCCAAGATTGACCGGCCCAACAAACTCCGCAGGGCTATCCATCATTTTGATAAAACCATCGATCATGTCATCCACATAACAAAAACTACGCGTCTGGGAGCCGTCTCCATATATGGTGATGGGATCATTACGAAGCGCCTGCATGATGAAGTTGCTGACCACCCGGCCATCTTGTGGGTGCATTTTCGGCCCATAAGTATTAAAGATGCGGACCACCTTGATTTGCATCTTGTGTTGGCGGTGGTAATCGAAACACAGGGTTTCCGCACAGCGCTTTCCCTCGTCGTAACACGACCGTGTGCCGATTGGATTGACACTCCCCCAATAGCTTTCAGGCTGCGGATGTTCTTCCGGGTCACCGTACACCTCGCTTGTTGACGCCTGGAGGAATCTCGCCCCGGTGCGCTTGGCAAGGCCCAGCATATTGATAGCGCCATGCACGCTCGTCTTCGTCGTCTGCACGGGGTCGTGCTGATAGTGGATTGGGGATGCCGGGCAAGCCAGGTTGTATATCCGATCCACTTCCACATAGAGTGGGAACGTCACGTCGTGGCGCATAAACTCGAATTTTGGGTGCTTCAGCAGGTGCTCGATATTGCTTTTGGCGCCGGTAAAGAGATTGTCCACACACAAAACGTCGTTCCCATCCCTGAGCAGCGCCTCACAAAGATGCGACCCCAGAAACCCCGCCCCGCCTGTCACCAAGATTTTCTCCACCAGCCACCTCCATGGTTACCATTGTCATATAGTATATTAAATATTTTCTCTTGGCACCCACTAGCTGGGCAAAACCACGCAACCGATCAGCGATCAGACACGCGATGCCCAGCCTCGTCCGGCCCACCACGATTTTCCCATACCTGAACCCCGGGGTGTATGGACAGCAGTTGGAGGCACGCTGGCGGCTTGCCGCTCAACTGACCCACTACATAGCGAATTCCATACCGGTTTAGCATTGAACAAGAAACCAGCCCATGGGCGGCAAGCTCCTTCGACGCATCTTGCACGGGTATGAGTGTGGCGCCGGCCTCCATGGAAGGCGTCACGCGAATTCCAGGGTTTTCGTAAGGCACGTCGTAGGTGAACTTGCCGAATGGCGTCAGAACTTTTTGTCCAGGGTGATACCCGGGAATGTGAACCGGCATCATTTCAAAAGAGGATGGGCTGATCAGCATACCGCCCCAAAAGAGACTGCCCAAGAGCACCACGCTTGCGATCCAGGTGTCGCGGATGTTCCGACTTTCCTCCGAAGTCTGGGCCAGGGCATCCCGAATCCATACTGCCACCCCTAACGAGAATAACGGCATCAGTATGTCGAGATACCGCACCATATTGGGGATCAGAAACCATGCGATAAGCCAGCCAAGCCCTGCGGGGACTATCAGGCCGGAGCCCTTGGCCGACTGCCCCTTGCGAACCAGCAAGGCCCATATCGCGAGCACCAGCCACAACACGCCGGCGAACGAAAAAATATCCTGCAGCATGGGCTGGGATTCGGCAACCACAAACTGTCGGCGCGCGATATCCGCCTTCAGACCGAGCAACCAATTAATCCATGCCCCGTCTGTGTAGAACCCCCAAAACAAGGCGAAGGCGGCGGATAGGCCAGCGAAGATCGCCAGCCGGGTTTTCCAGGGGCGACGCAGAATAAGTACGGCTGGGAAGTAAACGATGGTCAACCAGTACGTCGGAATAAACGCAAGGCCCACGAGGACCCAGAGCGCAAGCTCCAAATTCGATTCGACCGCGACGGCGGCGAAGGCCCACAGGGCGCAATCGGTTTCTGGCCTGGCGGAGAGCACCTTGCCCATAAACTCGGGTTGGGCCCACACCAGCAGAATCAACAGAGCCGACCAGGCATAACGCATGGGCGCGTCTTTCAATATCCGGGGATAGACCCGCATCTGAACCGCGAAGAAGCCGATTATCAGGGCAGCCTGGAATGGCACATAGGCCCAGCGTGGCGACAGGTGTGCGTAAAACCAGCCGGACAGCCAATCCATGCCGATGTAGGGATCTCCGTGCATCAAGTAGGGGGAGGCAAAGTACAGGGCATGGTAGTTATAGTGATAGAGGCTGGCCACCAGATGCTTCAGCAGGTCATCCTCCGGCGCTGGATGCACGCGCAGAAAACCCAGGACGATCATCACCGCCGGGAAAAGCATCCACCACCAGCGATCCTTGCGAACCTCTTCCTGCAGACGTGCTCCGATCCGTTGCATCAGATTCTGGGGGTTCAAACGCAACCAGGCGACGGCCAGCGCCGGGACCTGCCATAGAAGGCCCATGAGAAGTATGGTCTCAACCTGTTCCCGCGCACCGGGGATCTCTTTCCAGCGATTCCTCAATCGATCAAGCATCTACTTTTCTCCAATAATCCAGACATTTTTGCCATACGAGCGCGGGTAAAACCAACGAATCAATGCCCCAAATGGAAACACCATGCGGTCGAAGACCCAAACACGTACTGATGTAACCGGGACAGGCTTTTCCCGGTTGCGGGCGAGCCACCGGCTCACCCAATATCCGGCATGATCATGCTCCCCGCTGCTGACCACCCGAAACCCCCCATCTGTCAGCAGACGGCGCAACGTGTCTTGTGTGTAGCGCCTCTGGTGGCCAACGGCATTATCCAGGGCGGTCCAGATCTCCTCGTGCGCCGGGACATACACAAAAAGGTGACCGCCTGGTTTCAACGCTTCGAAACAGCGGCTCAGGGCGGCCTTGTCATCTGGTATGTGTTCGAAAACATTGAGACTGTATATGGCGCCGTATCGGCTTTTCCCGGGATCATCCACCCGATGCAGGCACCGAGCGTCCAGAACCTTCTGGCTTTCAGGGTCTGGCTCGAAAACGTCCACATGGAAGCCCAGATTGCGCATCTGCAGTGCGTAATCTCCATGCCCGGCTCCAAAGTCCAAAACATCCGATGACGCCACCGCGCGCCGGAGAAGGCTCAGAATGCTGGCCTGATAGTTCCGGGCAGAGGTCAGTGCATCCAGGTAATATTCAGCCATCAGATTATTTGCCGGCCGGCAGAGTGGATTGCTGCAACATGAAATGGGATTTTCCCAGAGGATGGAAAAGCCACCACCACATCGCCAGCCACCCAGACCAAAGGCTGATCACGGCGTCCAGCGGCAACCCCAGCGACTGGCCTTTCGAGAATGCAGCGACGATCCAGAACAAGGGGAAACTGACGACGGCATACCGCCAATTGAACGCCCACCAGCAAATCCACATGCGCCGCCATGATGATTGGACTACTTGGCCTTTCCGTTCCAGCCACATCGTAACCGTTGCGCGTTTCGCATGGATCGGTTTGTACAGGGCCGGCGAGCGCCAGATCAGGATGGAAAACACCAGCACGGACAGCATCCACATCAGGGTTTCCCAATACAGCATGTGGAGATCTCCGGCCTGGCCCAGATTCCTTCCGTGGATTGCGGCGTAGAACCCGAAAGATAGGCCTGTACCAGTCGCCGCCATGAAAAACCACAGGCGCCAGACATAGCGCCAGAAGATCATCATACTGACCCAGGCGTTTTCGAAATAGATAGGGCGCACATCGCTTCCTTGAGCAGTATCGGTTTAATATACTATAGAACAAAAGACTCTCAGAAAAAAGGCTTTGCCGCCACTTGCGCGGCAGGAGATGCCGCCTGCCCGGCTACCGATCAGCATCCACCTGCAGCGCAGTTTTGCGGGGTATATCCAGTGCCGGCCAACAACGAGGACGGCGATGGATTTGGGGCAGACGGCGGATTGTCCACGAGGTACCAGTTGGTATCGTTCGTTCCGATCAGCGCCTGGCCAGAACTGTTGGAGATAGCCAGGATGCCGGCTGCCGGATCCTGGAACTCGCTGGGATCGCTAACAGGCGCGTTCGGATCATTCATCACCATGAAGTCGATGGTGTCCGTCCCCGGCGGCAACGTGATAGAGACCGTATCCAGCGTGGTATAAGTCCCCGTATATCCAACCTGCTGCCCATTGATCCACACCCAACCGAAATTGTCGGCAGCAAAGGTGAGTGTCGCCGGCATACCCAGATTCGTCGGGTTGTCGTATTGCGCCTCCATGACCGAATATCCGGATTGCGCCGTGCCGCTGAGCCCATCATTGGCTCCAAAGATCCATTCAGCGCCATTCCCGGAGATCAGGCTGTTGGAGCAGATTCCGCCAGGTTGCCATCCGCTCTCGGCGATATCGCAAGCCCACTGATAAACCGGAAGGTTGGTTTGGGTTGGTGGTGGCGGTGTCTGGCATTCGCTGGAGGTCGGCGCATATTGCTGACAGGTCCGCACCGCTACCAGCTTATAGTTCTGGAATACCACTGGGAAAGACGGGCTTTGCGCATATTGCGATGGTGAAAGATAATTTCCGAAAGTCACGGTGCCATTGAATGTGCCGTTGACGTCTTCCCCGGTCACCGCATAGATGGGATACCAGTCAAAGTTTTCTGAGCAACTGTTGCTGCCAAACACGTCATTCATGTTCACGGCTGACCCGTAATTGCCACCATTGGGAATAGACAACGGAATGGTTACTCCGTAATTGACTTTTCCCGTGGTATCCGCCGGATTGTAGCTGGAATTCGTGATGACCAGTTGCACGACACCGCTGGTTGAACACTGGGTAGAGGCCGTAAACGAATCGCTTTCATATCCTCCGCAAGAGCTGTTCCCGCTATTGGTCCAGGAAGCCAGGGTTACGGCGGGCGTCCCTACGGTACAGGCTGGCTCCGATACCATCTGCGTCGAGCAGCGATAGCACGGGCCCCAATAGGGCATCAGGCCCGTATGCCGAGAATGGATGTACGGCGTCCCCAGGGTGTTCATGTTGAGGTCGTCCTGGGCGATGCCATACACGGAGGCGGCTTGAGCCGTGGTGGACAGGCTTGCAGCCGGCAGGCCGGCGAAGAGAGCGAGGAGAATGGCGGCGCGGAGTTTCATCAGGGCTCCGTGACGCAGGATTGGGTGGTGACGGGGTGGCAGGTTTGTACAGGCGTGCAAGTGGTGACAGGAGAGCAAGTCGTGACAGGCGTACACACGTTCCCGCAGGACTGCGTACAACCGTCTAATGGTGCAGGGTCTATCGTCGCTGAGCCAGAATACGCGCAATACGGGTTCTCTGTACTAAGACATGAAAACGTATAAGGCGGGGAAAAAAATGTGCCAAGTTGCGTGTTATTGCAGTTTGGATAAACCGTGCCTCCAGCATCAGGACAAGTGTAAGTGCATTGATCAGTTGAATGACATTCGTACTGACACTGCTGCGTTGTCGTACACTGCTGTGTCGTAGAGCATTGCTGCGTCGTCGTACACTGTTGCGTCGTCGTCGATGTGCAGCAATAAGGCTGAATGCTAGTCTGCGAACAATTACAGGTGGTATTGCTGTTTTCGTACTGCGCCGCATTGTTTTCGCAAATGGAATAGTCAGTTACACAGGCTGGTACAGAATTCGTGTCTGGGTTTGAGCAGGAGCACTGATTGGAGTTTGTCTGGTAATTCGGCAGATTGGCTTCGCATAGGGAGTAATAGCTTGGGCAGGATGGCGTAGAGGCCCCGGACGGACAAGTGCAGTCATAATATTGAGCGTTGGAACCCAGACGGGATTCTTCTGCCGGCAATGCGGATTGACATGAATTCGATGTGTTGACCACGCACGTCGGTGTTGTAGCCCCCACCGGACAATAGCAGGACTCGTCGGCGGGGATCTGCCCTGCCGCCTGTTCCTGCTGCAGGGTAGTGTTGCAGCCGGCCGGCGGCGGCGGCGGCGATGCTCCATCATTGATCGAACGCGGAGATCCACTGAACTCCCTGGCGATGTCGTCCTGGATGGTATCGCCTGTAGTCGCCACGGCCAATTCGGCATGTAAATATACTACCGCCATGAATAACAGACAAAATGGTCGCCTCAAATGCATCATCAATCACTGCCCTTGGACATTTTGTCCAGTATGACACAATCCGGACACACAAATCAGTGTGGCATTCCAACTTTTTAGCATGACAAATGTCCAGTCTGGATAGGCCGCAGAAAGCGCTTTGATTTTG
>DAIAVG010000036.1 GCA_027445725.1 Acidithiobacillus sp. | reverse complement strand
CTCGGGCAGCAAGTGGCTGGCGCTGGGGGTGGTGGCTTTGGAGCGTTTGCCTTAAAAAAGGAGTGGAGCGTGATGAAAACAGGATTACGTGGACTTTTGTGCTTGTTGTTCCTGCTGTTTGCCCCTGCCGTCTGGGCGTCGGTGAATATCAATACCGCCGATGCCGCGGCACTGGATACGCTGCCGGGCATTGGTCCGGCCAAGGCACAGGCGGTGCTGGAATACCGGCAGGCGCATGGGCCTTTCAAGAGCGTGGATGAACTCACCAGTATCCATGGCATCGGTCCCAAGCTGTTAGAGCACTTGCGCCCGATGGTGAGCCTCAGCGGCGACTCGGTGTTGCCGCAAAAAACTGCCCGACAGGCTGGTCACTCTCATGCTGCAGTGCCGGTGGGAGAGGAACGCGTCGTTCGACGCGGAAGTCACGGCTATATTCTGGAAAGCTCTCCACAGAGCAACGCCTTCTCGCTCAAGGACTAAGCTACCCCACAATGATCTGGCTGTATTTCATCCGGATTGGGCCTTGCCCGCCAGCGAGGGCTTGTTCTTCGGCATTGCGCTGGTGGTGCTTGCGCACTGGTCGGGGGAGAAGCCGCCGGATCATAAATCCTGAAGTCATGATCTTGTTGAGGTGTCGCGGATCTGTGGCGGGCTGGTGTTTATACCATCTGGCGGCGCTTGAGAAGAATCCGCCGGTATTCCTCCGGGTCTTTGCACTGGGTGATGGCCCCGGGGCGGCGAAAGTGCACGGCATCCAGGCGCAGGAGCCAGAAGCGCAGAGCGGCGGCGCGCAGCAGCGGGAACCACAACACTTCCTCGCCGGTCTGCAGGGGGCGGGTAGCCACATAGGCATCCCATAACGCCGTAACTAATGCCCGGTCAAAGCGACCATCGGCTTCCGAGCACCAGGAGTTGGCCACCACCGCCAGGTCGTAGAGCCAGGCATCATCCCCGGCGTAGTAAAAATCGATGGTGCCGGAGATCCGGCCGTTCTCGAACAAAACATTATCTGGGAAAAGATCCGCATGGACGACGCCGCCGGGAATTGCTGTGCGATCCAGCGTGCCCTGATAGGTCAGCTCTTCCATGATGATGGCGTTGTCCTCCGGGCTCAGGTGGGGCACCAGATGTCTGGCTGTCTCCTGCCACCAAGTGAGTCCGGCAGGATTGGGGCGCCGCTCCGGAAAGTTCTCCCCGGCCAGATGCATCCGCGCCAGCAAGGTTCCAAGCGCGCTGATTTCGGCAACAGAGGGCGCCCGCCCCTCGATGGACGTACCGCTCAGACGCTGAACGATGGCGGCGGGTTTACCACATAACGTGCTGAGACTGTTTCCTGCCATGGTATGCAGGGGGCGCGGGCAGGGAATGCCGTGCAGGCTCAGCCACTCGGTGAGAGCAAGAAAATAAGGGATTTTGTTACGCGGTAGACGCTCGAAAAGTGTCAGGACAAAGTGACCCCTTTCGGTGTCGAGGAAATAGTTACTGTTCTCTACCCCGGCGGAAATACCGGTCAGCGCGCGGGCGTCGCCGAGGTCATAATCCCTGAGAAATTGCGCGAGTTCGAGGTCACTGACATTGGTATAAACAGACATAAACGGCACTTTCGCTCAGAGATTTAGGAATGAACGGGGCTACTTTACCAGCGGAAAATAACCCACTGGGGCACACTCAGGTGTTCAGCCGCCGTCTGCGGCACTTCGGTGAAGCGACCGGTGCCACCCTTGTCTTCCAGATAATAGGGTGGAAAAGGCTTGGGCGGGATGACCTTAATCATGTACACCTTGCCATTGACTTTATACTCTTCAATCTTGGAGCCTTGTGGCACCTTGATCTCGGCTTTAGGCCCGGCCTTGGCCTCGGGGGCCAGCGTGGGCAGATGCAGTTTTTGGAGATCGTCCGCAGCCCATGCGGAGAGGCTGGTGCCTAATGCAAAGCAGGTACCGACAACTAGGGCGGAAATACGTATGGACATGGTAATACTCCCTGGGGTCCTTAAAGGTTGAGAAGGGCCTCTGTCTCAGCGGCGGACGGCGCAAAGCCGCGTTTTTCATAGTGATTAAAAATGGCCGATACCACTTCGTCGGTGTCGTCGATAATGGTGATGAGATTGAGATCTTCCGGCTTGATGGTCCCCGCCGTCAGCATGGATTCCCGCCACCAGTCGATCAGTCCTTTCCAGAAACTGGACTCCACCAGAATGATGGGCATCTTACGGGTCTTACCGGTCTGTACCAGGGTCAGACACTCGGCAAGTTCGTCCAGTGTTCCGAAACCACCCGGCATCACCACATAGGCGACCGCGTATTTCACGAACATGACCTTGCGTGAGTAAAAATGCTCGAAGGATATGGAAACATCCTGGTAGGGGTTAATATGCTGCTCGTGGGGCAGTTCGATATTGAGCCCGATGCTGTAGCCCGTGCCGCGAAAGGCGCCCTTGTTGGCGGCTTCCATCACTCCGGGACCACCCCCGCTGATGACGGAAAACCCGGCATTGGAGAGTTTCTCGGCGATCTCCTGGGCTTTCAGATACCAGGGATGTTCCGGGTCAATGCGGGCTGAACCGAAAATGCTGACACAGGGTTCGACGTCGGCCAGTTTTTCGTAGCCATGCACAAACTCGGCTATAATCTGAAAGATTTTCCAGGCCTCGCGGGTGAGGCGTCCCTCGCCCTTATCGCGCAGTTTTTCCTCTTCGAGATGTGCCCGCATCCGTCATTCCCGTGTCAATGGTGGTGATTTTCCGTATTATGGCGGAAATCCGCGGAGAAGTCCCAGACCATGCCCCAAGACCCCCGTATCCTCGTCGATGCCTCCAGCTTCCTCTATCGTGCCTTTCACGCGCTGCCTGACCTGCGCGCCCCGGACAATCTTCCGACCGGAGCTATTTACGGCGTCGCCAACATGCTTCGCCGCTTGCTCAAAGAGTATCCGAGTGACGAAATCATCGTCATATTCGACGCTCCCGGCGGTACGTTCCGGGACAGACTTTATCCTGAGTATAAGGCACAGCGGCCCTCCATGCCGGAGGAGCTACGGGTCCAGGTTCCGCTGCTGCACGACTGGATCAGGGCCACCGGCCTGCCGCTCGTGATCGAGCCGGACGTGGAGGCGGATGACGTGATCGGCACCCTGGCCCGGGAGGCGGCGCCCGACCAGCAGGTGCTTATCGTCACCGGCGACAAGGATATGGCGCAGTTGGTGAACCAGCGAGTGCGGCTTATCGACACCATGAAAGGTATCGAAACGGATGTGGCCGGGGTTGAGGAGCGCTTTGGTGTACCGCCGGAGCGTATTGCCGACCTGCTGGCGCTGATCGGCGACAAGGTGGATAACATCCCCGGCGTGCCCGGCGCCGGACCGAAAACGGCCGCCCGGTGGCTGACGCAATATGGTGATCTGGACGGCGTGCTGGCCCATGCCGACGACATCGGCGGCAAGGTGGGTGAGGCGCTGCGTGCCTCCGCACATTATCTGCCTTTGAGCCGCGATCTGGCGACCATTCGCTGTGATCTGACGCTGCCTGCCGCGACTTACGCCCGCCGGGCGGCGGATGTTGCCGCCCTGCGGGCGTTGGCGCAGCGCCTGGGTTTTCATGCCTGGCTCAGGGACCTGCCTGCGGACGATGCGGGAAAGGTGCCGGAAAAGCGGAGCAGTGACATAGATCGTGCCGCCTACCGGGCCATCACCACTGCGGAAGCGCTGGATGCGCTGCTGCTCGACCTGAAAACGGCCGATGTGGTCGCTCTGGACACGGAAACCACGAGCCTCGACCCGCTGCATGCCGATTTGGTGGGGATTTCCTGCGCTTGGCAAGCCGGTGGTGACTATCAGGCCGTCTACATTCCTATTGGCCACCGCGACGGTAGTCCGCAACTGGATCGGCAGGCCGTCCTCACCGCCTTGCGGCCGTGGCTGGAAGACCCACAGGCCGCCAAGCTGGCCCAGAACGCCAAATACGATTGGCGGGTTTTCTGGCGACATGGCATCCACCCGGCCGGCCTGGCCCGCGACACGTTGCTGGAAAGCTACGTCTTAAACAGCAGTCACAACGGCCACGATCTCGACACCCTCGCCGAGCGTTATCTGCAACATCAGAACATCCGCTACGAAGAGGTGGCCGGCAAAGGCAAGTCAGCGCGTAATTTTGCCGATGTGCCGGTAGTGGAGGCGCTGCCCTACGCGGCAGAGGATGCCGATGTCTGTCTGCGTGTGGACGCGCAGCTCTGGCCGCGGTTCGCCAGCGAGCCGGGCTTGCAGCGCGTGTTGATGGAAATAGAAATGCCGCTGGTGCTGGTGCTGGCGCGTATGGAAGAAGCGGGTGTCAAAGTCGATCGTGCCCAGCTCGAAGTGCTGAGCACGGAACTGAGTAAAGACATGGCGGACTGTGAACAGAAGGCCTTTGTTCTGGCGGGGCAGTCCTTCAACCTCAACTCCCCCAAGCAGATTCAGGAAATCCTCTTCGACAAGATGCGGTTGCCGGTACTCAAGAAAACCCCCGGCGGTCAGCCGTCGACCAATGAAGATGTGCTCGCCCAGCTCGCTGTTCACGCCGATCTGCCGCGCCTGATTCTCGATTATCGTGGCATGGCCAAGCTCAAAAACACCTATGCGGATGCACTGCCGCAGATGATCAATCCCGACACCGGCCGGGTCCATACTCATTTTCAGCAGGCGGTGGCGGCCACCGGACGCCTCTCCTCCAGCGATCCGAATCTGCAAAATATCCCGGTGCGTACCGAACAGGGCCGGCGTATCCGTCAGGCTTTTGTCGCCGAGGAGGGGCACTGGCTGCTGAGCGCCGATTACTCGCAGATCGAGTTGCGTATTATGGCCCATCTCTCCAGGGATGCCCGTCTGTTGCAAGCTTTTGCGGAGGGACAGGACATCCATGCGGTTACCGCTGCCGAGGTCTTTAATCTGGCACAGGAGGCGGTGGACAGTGCTGCGCGCCGGGCGGCCAAGGCTATCAACTTCGGTCTGATTTACGGGCAGACGCCCTACGGCCTCGCGCAACAGTTGGGCATTGATCAGGCGGCTGCGCGACAGTACATGGACCGTTACTTTGAGCGTTATCCGGGCGTTCTCGAGTATATGGAGCAGACCCGTGCCCTGGCGAAAAAGCAGGGCTATGTGGAGACGCTCTTTGGCCGCCGTCTGTATGTACCGGAAATTCGCTCCAGCAACCCGGCCCGGCGTAATTATGCCGAGCGTGCGGCCATTAACGCACCTATGCAGGGCACTGCGGCGGATCTTATCAAGATGGCGATGATTGCCGTGGATGCCTGGTTGCAGGAGCAGCCCGAGCGTGGTCGGATGATTCTCCAGGTGCATGACGAACTGATTCTGGAGGTGCCGGAGGCCGGCCTGGAGGCTGCAAAGTCGGCACTAAGGGCGCGTATGGAGGGCGTAGCGGAACTGGCGGTGCCGCTACTCGTGGGGTTGGGTGTCGGCAAGCACTGGGATGAAGCGCACGGCTGAACTCAGTCTTTCCTGGCGGTCTCCGTCCCGCTGCTGAAGCGGAACATCTTCATCACCGCATTGCTGTCCAGTTGTTCGCCGTTGAGGGCCATGGCCAGCAGTTCCCCGCCCAACACCTGGGGGGCGATAATCATATCCGGCTGCACCCGGCGGACGCGTCCCAGATTTTTGCTGTCGTTGACGGCAGCCACGGTTTTGGCCGACCCCTCCATTTCTTTGACAGCCAACACCACAAAGGCGTTTTCCGAGTCGTCGGCACGTAAAGCCAGTACGGCCGCAGCCTGCTCGGCACCGGCACTGCGCAGCACATCCGTATCGCTGGAGTCGCCGATGACCAAATCCTCTGGCTGATAGATGGAGTCATCAGGCTGGTGTCCCATGATCACTACGACGGGCAGATTGCGGCCCTTGAGTTCGCGATAGCTGTTGCGCGCCAACGGGGTGTCGCCCGCAATAATATAATGGCCTTTACGAATCATGCGGCGTTTTTCTCCTTGCAGGGCTGATTGCAGGCGATTATTCACGGCCGGGACGATAATAGCGGAAAGCGAAGTAGCAAATACCGTTATTCCCAATACGATTAAAGATACCACAAAAAGTCGCGATTCGTTGCTGACCGGCAGGATATCTCCATAGCCTACGGTGGCCATGGTGACTACCGAAAAATAGAGTGCCGAAGAAAGGCTATGAATCTGCGGTTTGAATCCATCCCCCAAAATATATGCGCCAAAGATGCCATAACTCATGACCATAATGGCACCGACCAAGGCAAACAGCGTGCCAGTTGCCAGGCTGCTGCGATTAAAACGGCCACGAAATATCCACAGGAAAAAGACCAGCGCGGCATTGTAATAAAGCAGCACGGAGATCTGGTGCGGGTGCCGATAAATTCCAAAAACAAGGATGGCCGTCGCCATGATCAGGACGATGGCCCAGGCAAAACGGGAGCGGAAGAGCAGACCCAGGGACATAATCAGTAAGATGACGCCCGCAGCGCCCTGTGGAATGCCGCGAAAGGCATCGAGCACAAAGCTGTGGGAGACATCTGCCAGACTGCCGACATAGCTCAGGCCCAGCAGATGCTCCAGCGCCGGGAGGATATTGAAGAGCCCGAGAAAACCTACCGCCGCCGCGATGGGGAAATGCGGGTACCAGTGTTCCAGGTGGAGGATGTTTGCCCAGCGCTGCCCGCGCGCGCGCCAGCGGGCACGCCAATCTGGCCGCAACACATGCCAAGGGTGACGTTCACTGAACTTTTTGCGCACGCCTCACTCCAAAACCGTGGATGACCTATTGGTTATCCGGGTCCGGTCTGCCCTCCCTGGCCGGATCATGAGTTCTCCCCTCCCTTTGAGGACTCGCTATTAGCCCCGGCCAAGGCCGGGGTTTCTTTTTCTGCTTCTGGCGTGAGCCAACGCGCTATACGTTCATGCAACTCGTCTATACCCAGCCCTGATTGGGCGGAGAAGAGCTGCATGGCGACCCCCTGTAATTCCGGAATCCGCCGCAGGCGGGCCATTTCTTGAATCGCCGCGCCGCGACTGAGTTTGTCTGCCTTGTTCAACAAGACATGCACTGGCCTCCCGCAGCCCGCCGCGAAGGCAATGAGATCGGCGTCATGGGGGCCGTAGGGGTGGCGGATATCCATCACCAGGATTAATCCGCGCAAACTGCCGCGCCGCCGCAGATATTGTTCCAGCAACGGCCCCCAGGAGCGTCGCAGTGCCTCGGGCACCTTGGCATACCCATAGCCAGGCAGGTCCACGAGGCGCTGACCCGGATCGAGGTCGAAAATATTGATGGCCTGGGTACGGCCCGGGGTGCGACTGACCCGCGCCAGGGCCCGGCGCTCGGTCAGCATATTGAGGGTGGATGACTTGCCGACGTTGGAGCGGCCAGCAATGGCCACTTCGACGCCATCATCGGCGGGTAATTGTTCCGCTCGGGTCACACTCAGGCGGTAGGCAGCTCGCCGTAGCGGCGCGAAACGAAAGGAATTGGGGTTGGTATGGTCCATGCTTAGAGCATAGTCGCCGCCTACCCCGTCTGGCAATGCGAACCATAAAAATTGCGCCCCCACAGTCTGGGCGAGGCCGTAGACTGCGGATGTTGCAGGTCTCGCGCCGCGCGCAAGGGGCGCTATCGTCGCCTCGGTTATTTCCTAATCTTGTCATCCGTGTTGCGTCATTCGTTTCTAAAAAAGCGCTGAAAAAAATACAAATACGCGCCTTGCAGCACCCCCGCAATGAGAAAGGGCGTTATCAGCATCTCTGATTGAAAAAACAGGGCAGCAATCGTCGGTCCAATAGCACGTGGAACCTGCACAGACAGACTGTTCACCGTCGCGGCCAAGCCACGCCGGTCCTCGTCCACCAGGCCGAGAAATAGCGCCTGCCGTGAGCCTATGCTCCCCTGATTCAATGCCCCACGGGCGATAAAAACCAGCATCGCCAGCCAGAAAAACGGCGAGAACGGCAGAACCAGCAACAAAACCAGTCCGAGCAGGCGCATACGCAAAACCGTTCCCACCAAGCCAAAGCGCCGGGTGAGGCGCAGACCGATCAGCGACATGAAAGCGGCGCTGACGAAGGCGAGTGCCATCGCGCCACCAATCGCCGCTGGTCCCACCCCAAAGCGCAGGTGAAACCAGTACGCCATTAACGGCCCCACCATACCAATTCCCAGACTATTCAGGGCATTAATAGTGCCGAAGGTCAGCAGCACCCGCCAGATGGGCTTGCGCACCGCCGGAGGAGCAGTCTGTACCTGCTCACTTTGCTCCGCTGATGCCGCATCGACCGGCGACTCTTCTGCAGCATGCAAAAACAGCAGACAGATAAGCGAACCCAGCAAGGCAATCAGGAAGAGCGGTCTGTAAGCCTCAGCACCCGGCAACACGCCCGCTAAAATACCGGGTAAGGTGGCCAGCGTGGCACCCCCTGCCATTCCAAAGAGTCCGATGCTGGTATTAACGTGAAAAATCTTTCCCCATTGCTCGCTGGCCACACTCCGCGACATCCAGGATTGCTCCGCCGGGGCGAAGGGACCAGCTCCGCCGTTGGCGCCGCGACCGAAGGCCCCCAGAATGGCAGCCAGGGCGAGCCAGTCGGGCTGCGCCGTACTCAGCGCGATGGATGCAGCGACGAGTTGAACCCCCTCGTAGCCCAACAGAAAGCCTTTGGCACCAAAGTGATCGCTTAAGGGACCCACCAGCAGGGTCGCTAAAGCGCCGACCAGCAGGCTAACCGAGTACAAAACGCCAATATTCAGCGCTGACCAGTGCAGGGCATGCAGATAGAGCGCGAAATCAACGACCAGCGCTCCCTGCCCCACGCTACGGGCGGCGCGCGCTCCTATCAGCAGCCGAGCATTACGGGGCACCCCCTTCAACAAGGGGTTCACTGCTCAGGCGGGGACAGGATCAATCTGCTGGCTGCGTCGGGTTATGCGATTGCGCTCATCCACATACACCAGTTGCGGCCGAAAACCGGCAACCTTCTCTTCCGCCACCTGCGCGTAGGCCGCAATGATGAGGATGTCCCCCAAGGCCACCCGGCGCGCTGCGGCGCCATTGACTGAAATGATCCCCGACCCGGCCGGTGCGCTGATCGCATAGGTACTGAAACGATCCCCATTATTCACATCGTAAATGTGTACTTGCTCGTAAGGATGGATGCCCGCTGCAGCCAGCAGATCGCCGTCAATCGCGCAGGAGCCCTCGTATTCCAGTTCGACGGCGGTAACCCGCAGCCGATGCAGTTTGCCCTTCAACAAGGTCAACAAAATCATCGTGGATCCTCATCCCAATGATGGCGATTCGCCAGCCGGTTTACCCCCCAGGCGACAAACGCCAGGAGAACAGGCGTCCCCGCCCCAATCACCATTTTTCCCCAGAGGTTTAACATGACGCCATGCTCCCAATGCAACGCAATCTACGCAGTTTACTACCAGCATGGCCTGTGGGGGAACCTTCGCAGGCCTCGGGGTTCTATAACTTGGAAAAACGTAAAAGATAACAGGATAACGGAATATGCCGGAAAACACCTGTAGCGGACTGGGTAGTGATGAAGCGCGGCAACGGCTTGCCCAATATGGCCCCAATGCGGTCACCGAAGAAAAACCCAAAAACTGGCTACTCTTTCTCCACAAGTTCTGGGCACCGGTACCCTGGATGCTGGAAGGCACCCTGATTCTGGAAGCCATATTGGGTAGGTGGCCAGAAGCGATCATTATCACTTTGCTCCTCATTTTTAACGGGGTGCTCGGTTTCAGCCAGGAGCGCAAGGCGCAGAGGGCGCTGGAACTGCTGAAAGAGCGACTGCGGATTCAGGCCCGCG
>DAIAVG010000035.1 GCA_027445725.1 Acidithiobacillus sp. | reverse complement strand
CGACTGGTGCTGGCGGGTCAACGACTGCACCAGTCGCTGCAGGCTGCTGAGCCGGTTTTGTTCTGCCGCCTGTTGGCGTTGTTCGTAGAGGCCAGCGAGGCGCGCATTAAAAATGGCCTGATCGACCTGGAAAAGGGCAGGGTTGGCCTGGTCGCGAGTCATCATCTGCAGGCTGCTGTGCAGGCCGGACAAGGTGGCGGAAGGCATCGGCGGACCACTGCGCTGCGCATTTTGCAGGCGTTGGAGGGCTTGCTGCAAAGCCTGCGTGGTGGCGATATCGGCTGCCGCCATACCGGGCAGCGCAATGAGCAGGGCTGCGGCGATGAGGTGACGGGCGCGCATCATGGGGCCTCCTTGGCGATCTTCGCCTTGGTGACGTCGATTTGCTGGCGGGTCGTAGCAATCTGACTTTGCAAATTGCCGATCTGACTTTTCAGCATGGCACGCTGGCTGCCGCTGGCTGCTGCATTCAGGCGGGTCTGGATATTATCCAGCAGCACTTTGGCGAGCAGGGTCTGACGGTCGGCATACACATAATCGCCACGCGCCACCGCTTCCCGCGCGGCGCTCAGAGCCTTCTGTACCGGCGCCAGTTGCCGCGCGTTGACCGCGGGCGAGAGGGCGAGGATGCGCTCCCGGCCCGTCTGTACCGCAACGGCGTCGGAGGCGCTCTGTTGCGGGCTGACCTGCACCATCTGCGCACAGGCGCCGAGACCCAGACTCAGGGCCAGTGCCATTCCCAGGCGGGGATAGAGACTTCGGTTCCATAGCGTGTTCACGTCAGCGTCACTCCTCTCCGCCACGATGATAAGGTAACCGGGCCTGAATGCTCCAGGCCCGGTACAATTGTTCAGCCAGCACGACGCGCACCACCGGGTGCGCGAGGGTCAAGGGCGACAAGGACCAGCGCCAGTCCGGTTGCAGGGCCGGATCGAGGCCATCGGGGCCGCCGATCCATAGTGCCACATCGCGCCCGCCGCCAAACCAAGTGTCGATGCGCTGCGCTAAGGCCTCGCTGTCCAGACGCTTGCCGGCCACTTCCAGCGCCACCCGCTCGGCACCACTGGGGGTTGCCGCCAGAATCCGTTCGCCCTCTTCGCGCCGCCAGCGTACCGGGTCCCCGCTGCGCCCGCGTCGTGCCAGCGGCAGTGCGCGCCACTCGACGCGCAATTGCGGAGGCATCCGTGCGGTATATTCGGCGACGCCCGCCTCTACCCATGCCGGCATTTTACTGCCGATGGCCAGCACCCAGAGGCGCATCGCGGATCAGCGCCCCTCGCTTTGACCACGCATCTGCGGGAGCTCTCCCCAGAGCCGCTCCAACTGATAAAAATCGCGCACTTCCGGGCGCATCACATGGACGACGACATCACCGAGATCCACCAGCGCCCAGTCGCCCACGGTGAGACCTTCCTTGCCTATGGGTTTTACGCCTTCTTCGCGCATGCGTGCCATTACGGCGTCGGCCAGCGCCCGCAGGTGGCGGTCGGATGTGCCGGAGGCAATGATCAGATAGTCGGTAATGTCGGTCTGTTTGCGGACATCAATGCTCTTGATGTCAAGCGCTTTGTGTTCATCCAGAACGGAGATGGCCAGGTCGCGGAGGGTTTCTGCTGTCGCCAAGTGTTATGATCCTTTGTGTTGGGTTACGGGCTATGGTAGAGCCCTTCGGCGTCAATATAATCCAATACTTCGTCCGGTAACAGGAAACGCGGACTTTGATGACTGGCGAGCAGGCTGCGGATGCTGGTGGCGGAGATCTCCAGCGCGGTGACCGTGTGAAACAAAATGCGCCCGGCCGGCGTCTGGCGCAGGGTGCTGACATCTTCACAACGGCGCTGATAGAGGGCCTGGCGCAGGGCTTCCGGTAATTCGGCGGCGGGCCAGCCGGGGCGCCCGGTAACAATGAGGTGAGTGAGGCCCAGAATACGCTGCCAGTGGTGCCAGGTGTCGAAGCGCAGGAAGGCATCCATGCCGATGACCATGGCGAGTACCGCATTCGGGCGCTGCTGGCGCAGGGCAGTGAGGGTGTCGACGGTGTAGGACGGTCCTTCTCGTTCCACTTCCCAGGAACTGACGGTGAAGTGCGGATGGTGAGCGACGGCGATGCGGGTCATGACCAGACGATGGCGGGCATCAGCCCAGGGGCTTTGGCGGTGGGGCGGGTGCCCGGCCGGGATCAGCATCACCTGTGCGATGCCGAGGGCCTGCCGCACCTCTTCCACGGCGCGCAGGTGTCCGTAATGGATGGGGTCGAAGGTGCCGCCGAGGATGACCAGATCATCATGTGTGGAACTGTGCATAAGCGGAATATAACCAAGGGCTGCCTGTGGGGGAAGTCGCCCGGTATTGAAGTGGGCCAGTCTTGCGGAGATCAGGGTGTGCAGCCATCCGCGCTCACATTGCCATCAAGCGAGCTGATCAGCGCGGGCAGTGCATGCATGGCGATGCCATGTTCCAGGGTCATCTGCGGACCAATTTTATCCTTTGTTGCGTTGGTGTCAGATGAATTCTTCTGGCAGAAAAGCAGGGTTGGTGTCGCTTCTTCGCCGCTGGCCTGAAGCAACGCGGTGTTGGTGTTGATGGCCGCTATGTCCTTTGGGGGAATCTGCGCTAAGGGCTGGATGCCGCCTTCCTCGGTATTCTCGTTAAATCCCTTCTCGTTATTCGCCCAGGCGGCTGCCGGGTCTTTGGCGGCGAGAATAGTGGCAGCCTTGGCGACGCTGGAGTCTTTCAGAAAGCCGACCGGGATTAACTTTACCCGGAGCTGACCGTCGGCGACGGGTTCTTGTAACGCTTTCCAGAGCAGATGGCAGTAGATACAGTTGGGATCCATAAACACCACGATCAGCGGGCCTGCATGGCCTATCGTGAAGCCCGGTGCGTTCATCGCTGTCGGGGCAACATGTTCGGCAGGGACCTTCCTGGGTTGGACCAGATACTTTTTTGTGGCCGTCTGGGTGATATCGTGGCCCTTATCGTTCACTACCGGGCCGAGCAGGAGGTAGCGGTTGGACAACATCCAGAGTATGCCCTGCTGATGCTGATTGTTCTCGGCGACGATGCCGGTAAGCTTTTGGGTGGGGCCGGGAAAGACTTTGACTACATGGGCCTGGCCATGGAAGCTGCTCTGCACCAGATGTTCCGCAGATTTGAGATTCGGGCTGGTTGCACACCCGGCGAGCACTAGCGGGCCGAAAAGCAGCGCCGCTAAACGCAGCCCTGCGGCTTTTCTGAATCCAATGCGCCCTTTTGTTCCGCTGCTCTGATCTTCAGTTTCCATGCCCCACTCTCCCGAATTTTTGCAAAAGAATCTCGCCAGAACGTGAATACTAGCAAATGCGCCGGAGTCTGGCACATTGCCTGTTGATATTTGGTTTGATGAAAGTTTGCGGCTATGCTCGGAACAATGCCCGCTCCGGTCAAGGGCTACGGGCGCTCATGGAGTGCATGTCATGGCTTTAACGATTCCTGCTCCCAGCCGGGAGGATCGCGCCGCCGATGCGCCGGGTGTGGCGGTACTGGCGGGGGGCTGCTTCTGGTGTGTGGAGGCGGTGTATCTGGACCTTGCCGGGGTGACGCGGGTGGTGTCTGGTTATACGGGCGGCGCGGCGGAGACGGCGAATTACCGAGCGGTGTGCGGCGGTGCAACAGGCCACGCTGAGGCGGTAGAGATTCACTACGATCCGGCACGGTTGTCTTTTGGCCGTTTGCTACAGGTCTTTTTTGCGGTGGCCCACGATCCGACGCAGCACAACCGGCAGGGGAATGATGTGGGGACACAGTATCGCTCCGCGATATTTACTCTGAACGATGCGCAGGCGGTGATGGCACGGGATTATGTGGCGCAATTGAATCAGGCGGGTGTTTTTGATGGACCCATCGCCACCGAAATCACGCCCTTGACGCATTTTTATCTCGCCGAAGACACGCATCAGGATTATGCCCGTCAGCATCCCGATCAGCCCTATATCTGTATGGTGGCGCAGCCGAAGGTGGAGAAACTGCACGCGCGTTTTCCGCAATTATTGCGCAAAATTTAACGGAGATTATGGCGATGATCTGTTCATCCGCTGGTTTTGATTTGACCCCGATTGACGCCGGGAAGCGCGCAGAAATGGCGCAGGGTTTGTCTGCAGAGGTGCGTCACGTGCTCTTTGAGCATGGCACGGAGCCGCCTTTCTGCGGCGGACTGTTGCATGAAAAGGGGGGCGGGGTTTTTGTCTGTGCGTTATGCAGTCTGCCGCTGTTTCGCTCTACGGCCAAGTTTGAGTCGGGGACAGGCTGGCCGAGTTTCTGGGAGCCTTATGCGCCTGATCATATCCGCGAGATTCGCGATGCCAGCCACGGTATGGTTCGCACGGAAATCCGCTGTGCCCGTTGCGATAGCCACCTGGGGCACGTGTTTCCCGATGGCCCGGCACCGACGGGGCTGCGCTATTGTCTGAATTCGGCAGCGCTGCGCTTTGAAAAGACCACTTAGTCGGGCTAAATGGCCTCGATCGGCTATGCCCGCGATGAGCGGATGACGATCTTTGCCCACGATGAACGCACCCGCGATTGTGCCCCGGCGCCCGCTGAACCTTTCTGACTTTTTACACCACCTGAAACTATTGGAGGAAACCCATGGATGTCCGTGCTGCCGTCGCCTATGCTGCCAACCAGCCCCTCGTCGTCGAAACTGTGCAACTTGGAGGCCCGCGTGCCGGTGAGGTGCTGGTGGAGATCAAGGCCACCGGCGTCTGCCATACCGATGCCTACACCCTCTCCGGTATGGACCCCGAGGGGCTGTTTCCGACGGTGTTGGGCCATGAAGGTGCGGGCGTGGTGGTGGAGGTCGGACCGGGCGTGCGCTCGCTAAAACCGGGCGATCACGTCATCCCGCTCTACACCCCCGAATGCCGGGAGTGCGAATACTGTCTGAGCGGCAAGACCAATCTCTGCCAAGCTATTCGCGAAACCCAGGGGCGCGGCGTGATGCCCGATGGCACCAGCCGCTTCTCCATCAACGGCACACCCCTGTATCACTACATGGGTACCAGTACCTTTGCCAATTACACCGTGCTCCCCGAGATCGCCTTGGCGAAAATTCGGGAAGACGCCCCCTTCGACAAGGTCTGTTACATCGGTTGCGGGGTCACCACCGGTATCGGTGCGGTGATCCACACTGCCAAGGTCCGCCCCGGCGATAAAGTCGTGATCTTTGGCCTCGGTGGGATCGGACTCAATGTGGTGCAGGGCGCGCGCATGGCCGGTGCCGATATGATCGTTGGGGTCGATATCAACCCGACGAAGCGGGCACTGGCCGAGCAGTTCGGCATGACCCACTTCGTCAACCCCAAAGAAGTCGAGGGTGATTTGGTGCCCTATCTGGTGAGTCTGACCAAGGGCGGCGCCGACTTTAGTTTCGAGTGCATCGGCAATGTGGATCTGATGCGTCAGGCGCTGGAATGCTGCCACAAGGGCTGGGGCACCAGTATCATCATCGGCGTGGCGGGTAGCGGTCAGGAAATCCGCACCCGTCCCTTCCAGCTCGTCACCGGCCGCAACTGGCGCGGTTCCGCCTTCGGCGGCGCCAAGGGCCGCACCGATGTGCCCAAGATTGTCGACTGGTATATGGAAGGCAAGATTCATATCGACGAAATGATCACTCATACTCTGCCGGTGGAAGAGATCAACACCGCTTTTGATCTGATGCACAAGGGTGAGTCCATCCGCACCGTGCTGACCTTTTAAGAGCGAATGATGACAACGGAACTGGAACTATTGGAGGCGCACGCGTGTTTCGGCGGATCGGTACAGCGCTACCAGCACTACTCCGAGAGCTGCCATGCACCCATGCGCTTCTCGGTCTTTCTCCCGCCCCATAGGGCAGATCAACGACTGCCCGTCGTTTATTTTCTGGCGGGCCTGACCTGCACCGAAGAGACCTTCATGATCAAGGCCGGTGCCCAGCGCTATGCGGCGGAACTGGGCCTGATCCTTGTCGCGCCGGACACCAGCCCGCGTCAGACCGGCATTCCCGGCGAGGATGACGACTGGGATTTTGGCAGCGGGGCGGGATTTTATGTGGATGCGACGGCGGCCCCTTGGTCGGCCCATTACCAGATGCATCGGTATGTGACCGAAGAGTTGCCCGCGTTGATCGATCGACATTTCCCCGCGAACCCCCAGCAACAGGGCATCTGCGGCCATTCCATGGGTGGTCACGGCGCCCTGGTCTGCGGCCTGCTTCATCCCGACCAGTATCGCTCCATCTCGGCCTTCGCCCCCGTCTGCGCCCCCAGCCGCAGCCCCTGGGGACAGAAAGCCTTCGCCGCTTATCTCGGGCCGGATCAGCGGCGCTGGCGAAGCTATGACACGCTGGCCCTGCTTAAGGATACTGCCGGAACGACGACCACCCCCCTTCTCGTTGATCAGGGGCGCGCTGATCCTTTTCTGGAGGCCGAACTGAAGACGCGGTGGCTTGAAGAACTGAAAGATGACCGGCTGACCCTGCGTTGGCAGGAGGGTTATGATCACAGCTACTTCTTCATCGCCAGCTTCATCGGTGAGCACCTCGCTTTCCATGCCCGGCACTTGCGCGAAATGTCCCCGGTCTGATGGCCGTGTTGGACCTCCAAGGATTCATCCTGTCTATTGAGCCGTCGTAGTCGGTGGCGATACATCCTGGTCTGGGGAACTGCTCGCATAAACTGTCATAAAAACGTCATGTAATCTTCATGCTAGTGTCACACAAGCCGGTTATCCTATGCGGAGCCGCAATACTAGTCCCCATAAGGAGAACTGCATGAGTCAGTCCATGGGCACGTACGTACCCCAACTCAGTGTCATCGATTCCCTCAACAATGCGCCGGTGAGTTTCTTCCATTTGCGTGCCGCGTTCACGGCGGGCATGGGATTTTCACTATGTTGTTGATCTTGTTAAACAGTATTGCTGTACATGCTGTACATGTGCTACGCACGGCAATGTTGGCGCAGACGCGAACCCCCCCCTGCCGATCCTGGGCCGGATCACCGCAAGGCCCACGGATCCTTCTGCTGGTGAATGCACGGACCAACGGTAAAACGATCGTCTCCGTTGAGGTGGCTCTGGAGCGCGCTGGCGGCCAGGTAAGACGGGTCACGGAGCGTCCCGAAGCCGAGCAGTTGATGCGGCGCTGGGATCCTGAAGTGTTTGTTTTGCTCGGATGGTCTGCCGCGACGGGCGACTGGCTGCGGCGTCTGCAATTCGCACCCCATCAGGACGATTTACCCTTCCTGGTGGTCGGCAGCAGTGCAGAAGAAGACCACCAGGAACCAAACGCCGTGGCAGCGCTGGAAGTAGGTGCGCAGGCGTATATCCCTGCCAGTCTGGGATTGGAAATCTTGACCGCCCAGGTGCGAGGTCTCCTCAAAAAGCTGCGCACACATGCGCCGGCACGGGTGGGTGAAGAGGAAAATCTCTGCATTGATCTCGTGTCACTGCGTGTCTGGATATTGGGACAGGAAATTCATCTGCCGCGACGGCTTTTCTATCTGCTTTACTATTTCGCCACCCATCCGGACGAAGTTGTTTCCAACGATCAGATCGCCGACATCCTGTGGGGTGGTAAGGGCACCTATCTCGCTCCCAATACCCTGGTGGTCAAGATTTATCGTTTACGCAAGATTCTGGAAAGTGCCGGGGCCAAAGGCTGGCTGGAAACAGTACACAGTTTCGGATACCGATTTTCACCACCAAAGAATGCGTGAAATGTCATGAAAACGTCATAAAAATATCATAAAAACGCCACCTCAGTGACACATGGATGCAATATTCGGCTGTTAGCATAGGGGCTATTCCAGGAGGCAAAAGACCTCCACTTTTGATGTCGTCGGATTCATCCCGGCGCATATAAGAGGTAGCCGCATGAACGCCGTAATACAAAGCTCAGCACACCCGCTGGTGGTGCTGGAGCGGAACACATTGATTGCCAACGCCTTGCTTGATCGATTGTCTGCCTATACCGGGTCGATATTTCGGGTCAGTGACCTGCATCGTTGCAAGATCGCCTTGAGCGCGCAGCGACTCACCCCAGTTCTCTTTCTCGCCGGCAAGCCGCTGGAAAGCCGTTGGGCCGACTGGAAAGCGCAAGTCAGGTGGGCTACCCACGCTTCCTGCCCTGTAACGGCTATAGATTTATCCAAGGGCTCTGCTGCGCCTGCTTTCCTGAAATCTCAGATTATCGAGGACATGGTGGACCTCGACGACCCCTCTGTGGATGTCGCTCACCACGTTGAAAGGCTCATCCAGCAGACTGCTATCACGACGCTCGCCTATGGTCCACTGCAGATCGATCAATCCCGCAAGACATTAAGTAGCGCGGGACGCTCTGTCGCTATAAAAGACGCGCTGTTTGAGTTAATGGTTTTATTTTGGAGCCATCCCCAGTGTGTCTTGTCACTGAAACTCTTGCAGAAAACTTTGGCTGCAGCGGAGTCAACATCTGCCATCGATGCCTGCATGGCGGTCAGCGCTTTACGCAGTCGCCTGAGTTTCCTCGGTTTTGACGACTGCATCGTTACGCTCCGTGGACGCGGCTATCAGTTCAATCCCCCCGATACGTTCCGGCACAACACCTCCTTCACCGATTTTTCTTCTTCTGCGCGCCGCTTCGGCGCCGCTTCTTTCTGATATTTCGGGAGTTTTATTGATGAATACCGCTTACCTCATCCATCTCGCCAATTACTCTGACGGTGTGCTTTATGTACTCGCTGGTCTTCTTGTGGTCGCTCTGGGTGTCATTGTCGACCGCTTCTGGTATCTACGCCGCACCATCCTGCGCGGTACCGTTTTTGTGCAGGAGCTCGCCCAGCACGGGCGATTGGATCGAGATGCCCTGCAAACCCTCGCGGATGACGCAGGCGACTTGCCGGAGGCGGCGCTTTTGAAAACGGCGGCGAGCCATTCTGGGCATGTGCAGGGCGATCCACTCGCCAGCCGCCTGGAGGAGAGCATCCTGGTCATGGCGCCGCAACTGGATCGTCGCCTGTGGGTGTTGGACACCATCATCACCCTGGCGCCGCTGCTGGGCCTCTTCGGCACCATCATCGGTATGTTTCACGCCTTCTCCATATTGGCTGCACCAGGGCACGCACCGACGGCGGTGACGGGCGGGGTGGCGGATGCCTTGGTCGCCACCGCCACCGGCCTTTTCATCGCTATGACCGGCTTAGTGGCTTTCAATGCCTTTAATAACCAGGTGCGGCAGATCCTGCTGCAACTGGATTCGGTGAAGACCATGTTGCTCAACCGCATGGACGGACACCCTATCACCGACGGTGCGGGGAATATCCAGACCTCGACGCCAAAGATGGCGGCTGCCGTGGTGAGGGCGGGCTGATGGAACGTCGCTACTTCGAGCGAAAGAAGGGTCGGGTCGAGATCATCCCGATGATCGACATCATGCTCTTTCTGCTGGTGTTTTTCATCATGATCACCATCCAGATGATTCCTGACAAGGGGCTGAACCTCCAGCTCCCGGCATCCAGCCAGGCGAAGATGCTGCCGCACCCGCATTACACCATCAATATCGAGAAAGATGGCACGGTGAATGTGAAGGGCCATCACTATGCTTTGGCCGCATTACAAAAAATGCTGGCGCGCGACGGCAACCCCGGCAAGACCCAGATCACCATAGCGGCCGATAAGGTCGTACCGTTTCAAGATTTCGTCCACGTCATGGATGTCTGCCAGAAGGCAGGGGTCAGTGATATTGGTATTGCCGCAAAACCCCACTGAAATAAAGGAGAGTATGAGATGTACAAGAAACTGCCGTTAAAACCTCTGATGGTGGCTATTGCTGCCACGGGCGCACTGAACATTACCGTCATGGCCGCGGCTCAAGCCGGGGTCACCGCGCCCACCACTTCTGCTCCTACTCATCGCATAATCAATGTGGGGCGAGTGTCTGCCGGACTGGCATTGAATACACTCAATAAAGTACCCACCAAAAAGGAAGTCTTCGAGTCCACCCAATCCGTCAAGGTGATTGGTAAGAAACAAATGGAGACCGCCGGACCGGCAGGCGGTGCTGGCCAGGCACTGGCGGTCGCTCCTGGCGTGAATACGCAAACCGACTCGCCAGCCGGAGCCTCTAGAACGACGATCAGTATTAACGGCATGAAGACCGGATGGAGCAATATCGCTGGCAATGCTAATGAC
>DAIAVG010000034.1 GCA_027445725.1 Acidithiobacillus sp. | reverse complement strand
AACCAACGATAGGCCATCACGCAGTGATTGCTGGTCCGGTTTTTATGTGAAGAACTAAAATATGCCGGTGTGAAGGATGTTGCGTCCCCGATGAGTTGGTGCGCTTTTTGCTTGCTGAGCATAGAGCCTATTTGATCAGTCACAGAATCGGAGCTTGCATGGTGCGCCGCAAAAGAATAACCGCTCTGCCCACAGAGCATATGGTGCTGGATGCTCTGGAATCAGCCGTACTGATTCTGGGGGGTGATTATCATATCCGTTATATGAATCCTGCCGCCGAAAATCTGCTGCGCATCAGCCAGCATCAGGCGCTGGGACAGACCTTGTCGGCGCTTTGCAGCATTGTCGGTGAAGAACGCTTCGTCACACTTTTTGCTGATGCCGCCACGGCGAACACGGCCGTATTGCGCAGGGCCTTGTCTTTGGTGCTGAGTGAGGGTGGGAGTGCGGTAGTGGATTTGGTGGTGACACCTGCACCAACGGACGGTCTCATTATTGAAATGCGGCCAATGGAATTGCCGGCGCGTCATGCCGAGGAGGAGATGCAGGACCGCATTTACGGTGCCGCCCAGGAGATGCTGCGCGGCCTCGCCCACGAAATCAAAAACCCCCTCGGCGGCTTGCGCGGGGCCACGCAGCTTCTGGAGCGTGAACTACAGCGCCCCGAACTGAAGGATTACACCCGGGTCATCCTCCATGAGGTGGATCGCCTCCATCATCTGGTGGATCGCCTGCAGGGACCCCGCAGCCGCCCGGTTTTTGCCGAAGTGAATATCCATCAGGTGCTTGAACATGTGCGTCGGCTGCTGAACGCGGAATTGCCCACCGGCATTGCCGTGCGTTTCGATTATGATCCCTCTATCCCCGATATTTTGGCTGATCAGGAGCAACTGGTGCAGGTTTTTCTGAACTTAATGCGTAACGCCCAGCAGGCGGTAGACCGCCACGGCACGATCCTGATTCGCACCCGGGTCGAACGCTACGTCACCCTTTTGCATCACAAGTTTCGCCTGGCACTGCGCGTGGATGTCGTCGATAGCGGCCCGGGAATCCCCGCAGAACTGTTGCCCCGGATCTTTTTACCGCTGGTGACCAGTCGCGCTGAGGGTATGGGGATGGGACTCGCTATCGCCCAAGGGCTGGTGCGTGGGCATGGCGGTGTGATCCATTGCCACTCGCAACCTAAGGAAACGGTGTTTTCCGTTTCCCTGCCCCTCTTACCGCACCGGGAGGCATCCGCATGAAACAGGTCTGGATCATTGACGATGACCCTTCCATTCGCTGGGTATTAGAGAAAGCGCTGACCCAGGCCGAGATCCCGGTGCACAGTTTTACCGAGGCTGACAGCGCCCTGCGGGCACTGGGGCGCGAGCAACCAGAGGCCATCGTCACCGATCTGCGCATGCCGGGCCTGGATGGACTGGCTTTTCTGCGCGAGGTGCAATCGCGCTGGCCGAAACTGCCGGTAATCGTGATGACAGCGCACTCCGATCTCGACAACGCCGTCGCCGCTTTCCAGAGTGGAGCCTTTGAATATCTGCCCAAACCTTTTGACATGGACGAGGCGGTTGCCCTGGTACGGCGCGCTCTTGGCAGTCAGGCAGAACCGAGCGCTGCGGGTGTTGAGGAGAGCGATCCAGCGGAAATGATTGGCGAAGCTCCGGCCATGCAGGAGGTATTTCGTGCCATCGGTCGTCTGTCGCGTTCACAGATCAACGTGCTTATTACCGGCGAGTCGGGGGCAGGCAAGGAACTGGTGGCCAGTGCTCTGCACAGGCACAGCCCCCGCGCGCACGGACCCTTCATCGCCATCAACACGGCGGCCATTCCCGCCGAGTTACTTGAATCGGAACTTTTCGGCCATGAAAAGGGCGCATTTACCGGGGCGGTGCAGACCCGGCAGGGTCGCTTTGAGCAGGCCTCCGGGGGTACCCTCTTTCTCGATGAAATTGGCGATATGCCCGCCGCCCTGCAGACGCGGCTGCTGCGGGTGCTCTCCGACGGCACCTTCTACCGGGTTGGTGGCCATGCGCCCCAACGTGCGGACGTCCGCGTTCTCGCCGCGACCCACCAGAATCTCGAAGCCAAGGTGCGCGACGGTAGTTTTCGGGAAGATCTTTACCACCGTCTCAACGTCATCCATATCCACCTCCCGCCCATGCGGGAGCGGCGTGAAGACATCCCGCGTCTGGCCCGTCACTTTCTCCGTCGCAGCGCGGAGCAGTTGGATGTCGAGCGTAAGGTGTTGAGTCCGGCGGCGGAGTCCGCCTTCATGAATTGGCATTGGCCAGGTAATGTTCGCCAATTGGAAAATGTCTGTCGCTGGATTACCGTGATGGCACCTACCAGCGAGGTCCAGGTGACGGATTTGCCGCCGGAAATGGCCGCACCGTCGCCATCTGTCATGGCGCAGGACTTGAACACCCAGGATTGGCGCTTGCTGCTGGGGGCCGTGGTGCGGCAGCGCCTCGCCGGTGGCGAAGAGGCCTTGCTCGACAAGATTCAGCCGCAGTTCGAGCGCTGCCTGCTGGAAGCGGCCTTGCAACATACCCGTGGCCATAAACAGGACGCCGCGCACAAGCTCGGCTGGGGGCGTAATACGCTTACCCGCAAGCTGAAAGAACTAGGCATGGAAGATGCGACCGGCAGCGGCCCTGGCGAATCCCAGGCTTTCGACTAAAACTCCCTTGTATGCTGGTAAAATAGGGTGTGCTTGGGGAGTTTGGTCGAGCTTGAGGTGTCTATGCAAGGTGTAATGTTACTGTTGGAAATCGTTGTTGTCCTGCTGCTGCTGGTGGAAGTTTTCATCCGCCTGCGGGCACGGCGCCGACGTTTACAGAATAAAAGCAGCGCGCCAGTCTCCTCATCAGCGTATTCGGCACCTGCCGCGGATGCGCCGCAGATTCGTCCGGAACTATCCAGCGTAGAGGCTGTTACTCCATCCGTAACGACTACCGGTGGCGCCGAACAGCAAGCGCTCAGCATTGACGACCTTCTCAGCGAAGCCAATATCTATCTCGAGTATGGTCACTACGCGCAAGCAGCGACCGTGTTGCGCTGGTATGTAGATCTCAATCCCCACGAAACACGGGTTATCAACCAGCTCCTTGACACCTATCTAGCGATGGCAGATATCGACAGCTACGCTGCGTTGCTGGAAGGCCTGGGAGAAAAGCCGGGAGCCGCACCCATGAATGAGTCCTGGTGGCGGGAACGGGTAGATACCGGTCTGAGTCGAGATCCCGGCAATCTCGAACTCCTCGTGCTTGCCGAGAAGGTGGGCATGGCCATTCCGGTACCACAAGCCCAGACCCAAAACGTCACCATGACTGCGGAGATGGCGCTAACCTTGGTTTCCCGTAACCCTGATCCCGCCTATGGCATGGCGATCCTGTGGCGGGCCATCGCCCACGAGCCGCAACGCCTGCCGTTGTATGCCGAACTTCTGCGCATTACCCACCAGCAACGTCGTGTCGAGGATTATATCAATACCTTGATATTACTTTTCCTGGCCGTGGGCACTGGCGGCAAAACCCTTCGCGAGCGTATGTTGCGGGTAGGTGAGGATCTCGGTCCCCACCCCCTGTGGGGCACGCTTGCACAATGGAATGGCGACTTGGAAGTATTGCGGCAACTGGCCAGATCACGCCACCTGGAGATTCCAGCCAGGTTGTCCGGTGACGCTGAAGATAGCCGATGACCACGCTTGACAAGCTTATGCCGCGCTAACGACAATCGCCTGCGGCCGCGAGCTTAGCACCATCTGGTGTGGAGCAGGTGCTGAAGCAGGCAGAGAGGGAGCAGCAGGGCATGGATTTGGAGGAAGTCAACCGCCTCGTGCGGTCCGATATGATGGCGGTGAACAGCGTCATCCAGGAGCAACTGCGTTCCGGGGTGCCGACTATCCCGGCCATGGGCACTTACCTGATCAATGCCGGTGGCAAAAGGCTGCGCCCCATCGTTCTGCTACTGGCCGCGCGTATGGGCGGTGAACGCGGCCCACGTCCGGTACCTCTGGCTGCGGTCGTGGAGTTCATCCATACAGCCACGTTGCTGCATGATGATGTAGTCGATGGTTCCGAGTTGCGGCGTAGCAACGCGACGGCCAATCAACTCTGGGGCAATGCCGCCGCCGTACTCGTCGGGGATTTTCTGTACGCCCGATCCTTCGAAATGATGGTACAGGACGGCGATATGCGTATCCTCGCCACCATGGCGGAGGCCACCAGCGTTATCGCCCAGGGCGAGGTCGCGCAACTGGAGAATGCCAACGACCCTGATCTGAGTCCCGAGGCGTACTTCTCGGTCATTGAAGCTAAGACCGCCAAGCTTTTTGAGGCGGCCGCGCGTATTGGAGCGCTGGTAAATAACCTGGATGCGGCTGCGGAAACTGCGTTGGCGCACTATGGCTCCCTGCTCGGTATGGCCTTCCAGTTGATGGATGATGCCCTGGATTATTCCACCAGTGCCGAAAAAATGGGCAAAAATCGGGGCGATGACCTCGCTGATGGCAAGGCGACCTTACCCTACATCCATGCCATGCAACATGCTACGGCAGCAGAGCGGGCCATTCTGCGGGAAGCACTTTGCGCTGATGCGCCGACCGTCTTTGCACCGGTCTGGGAAATCATTGCCAGAACAGGGTCAATTGATTACACTTTGCGCGTCGCGGAGGAAAAGGTGGATCAAGCTATTGCTTGTCTGGCCGGGTTCCCAGGCAGTGTGGAGAAAGAGGCCTTGGCTTTTTTGGCAGCATTTTCTGTGCGGCGTGATTTTTAAAGGTATGTTATCGGGGCGTGGCTCAGCCTGGTAGAGCGCCGCCTTCGGGAGGCGGATGTCGGAGGTTCGAATCCTCTCGCCCCGACCAATTGAGAAAAGGCCCGCATCGTCGGGCCTTTTTCATAGTCGTTTGGTGATGGTCTTTTTAGCTTTCCTGGTCGATGCGCCTGTATTAGGAAATAGGGGCGCCTTGGCATCACGCGGGTGTGTTTGCCGATGCTGAAGTGGCTTATTCTCGCAGCGTTTGCTGTGATCCTGTTTTATGGCCGGCGCCAGAAACGCCGTCGTCCGCAAGTTTCTGCTGTGGATCGTTTGGTGCGTTGCACACGCTGCAGCCGACATCTTTCCATTCATGCGGCGGTCTGCCGGGGTGATGGAGATTACCGTTGCCCACAACACGCCGGAGACGACCAGTGAACCCTGCCGTATCGTCTTTTCGGGTCTGGCTCTATGCGGCCTTTCCCCTGATTGCCTATTTTTTTTCCTGGTATTACAACGGTCAGTTGATCCCGCTGCTGGTAGCCACCAGTATGGTTCTAATGGTCTGGGGAATTGTGGTTTGGTGGCCGCGCCTGCAGGACGGTCTGCCCTGGCCGCGCGGGTTTTTGCCGGTC
This sequence comes from Acidithiobacillus sp., assembly GCA_027445725.1. Next base: position 4,819 of record DAIAVG010000034.1, on the reverse strand, counting down.
TTCATGCTGCTCTGGTTGCTGTGGTTGGGTTTGAGCCTGTTCTGGAGCGGATCACCTTACACGAGTTGGTTCTACTTTTGGGTATTGGGTTCTCTGCCGCTGGTATTCCTCATCAGCGTGATGATCCCTGCGCCGGTCGCAGAACAGGCCTGGACCTGGTTCTGGCGAGGGATTTTGCTGAGTGCCTGGATTTTGAGCGGCATGGCGCTCTGGCAGTATTACCACGGCCTGGGGCAGGGCGGGGGATCGTTTGGCTTGCGGCCTTACGGCCCGCTGCTGGATACCAATAGTTTTGCCGCGTGGCTCAACCTGATGTTTTTTCCGATCCTTGCCGCTTACTTCGTCCACGATGAGCAGCGAAATACGCGCTTTGGGTCGCTTCAGTTAAGTTTTGTCGGGTTATTTTATCTCGCTACCCTGGCGGTAATACTGCTGGCGTTCTTTTCTACCAATAGCCGGGGAGGCCTGCTGTCCTGGGTCTGTACGATGCCTTTTGTTTTCTGGGGATTCGGCAGACGCCCCGGCGGTAAACGGCGTATTGCGGTGATAATGGCTTTGGCGCTGATCAGCTTTTTGTTGCTGGGTTATCCTCAACAATATGATCTTCTGGGGCATTTGGCACCAGGTTTTATCACGCATAATCTCTCTACGGTCGCCCGTGGCCTGATGTGGGTGGCTACCTGGCACATGTTCCTGAGCCACCCCTGGCTGGGAACTGGTATCGGTAGCTATTTCCTTAACTACCCGGCCTATCGCCTGCCCGGCGAACTGGCGTCGGCGGGCACCTATGACCATAACGACTTTCTGGAATACCTGGCCGAGGGAGGGCTCATCAATCTGGGCTTTCTCCTCGGTTTTGCCGGAACGCTGATGTATGCGCTTTACCGTTTGCTTCATCGGGCAGGCCGGACTTTGCAGATCAGCGATGAACGCCGTCTGCAGGCATTGGGTTTGGTAATGGGGGTTTTTGCCGTGACCGGCCATGCCCTGGGGAATTTTATTTTCTACAATCTACCCCTGAGTCTGCTGGCTGGCCTCTTTCTGGCGCGGGCCTGGCGTATCTATGGTGTGCAGGGAGAGACGGCGCCGCTCCTGCCACGGGTCGGAGGCATCATCGCTCAGGCCCTGCTGTTGCTGGCTGTGGTCGTGACGTCGTGGAATCTGGTCGCGGATGGCGCGACTTTCGCCCTGCTGAGCGAAAACGGCTGGCTCAACCGGTTGATCACCAACGCGAACCAGCGTGCCGTGTTTCTACTCAAAGCGGCGGATGCGCTGACGCTGGCGCGACCGTTGGCGACCCAACCCCATGTGTATCTGGCCAATACCTATCTCAGTCTCGCGGATCGCGGAAACCAGCCGGATGTTGCCCAACGCCGTTCCCTGGTAAAGGCGGCGCTCAGTCAATATCGCCAGAGTCTGGTGGGGATTCCGCAGCAGTCGGGCGTGTGGAATTCCATCGGCACGCTCTATCTGGAGCAGGGCGCCCTGCTCGGTCTCGATAAAACACAGAGGGATCGGCAGGCTTTGCTGGCCTGGCGTAAGGGGCTGGCGATCAATCCCGAAAGTGTCAGCCTGCGCAACAAAATCGCCCAACTGGCCTATGTGGATCAGGGGCACGTCGGGGAGGGTATAGCCTTTTTGTCTGCCGGGTTACAGCGGCCACTCTTTCCTTACCCGCGCAGTGATCTGCAGATGGAGATCGCCCTGACCCAATGGCGGGCGGGCGACAAGCATGCAGCGGAGGTCACCTTATTGCGGCTGCTACGAGAGAATCAGGCCTACACCCCGGCTGTTTCCTGGCTGCAATCCATCCATCGCCAGACCGCGAATGGGGCGGTAATATCGCACTGAGTATGGATACCCCGGCCAGCATCTTTCATGCTCGTGGCGTTCGCGGCGTTGTTACCGCGAACAGCCGGGGGTGCTCACTCTGCCTTTTGAAGGCGGCAGGGGGGGCCGCATCGGTGCGGATAGAGCCTGCGTTTTGTAATCTGTTGCGGTCGGCGCGCACCGACCCGGCCTTGCCTTCCCATAAGGATGACCGGGGAACAATGCTGAGGAACTGCGCATGCCACCGGAACGACTAAGTCTGCAACACATTTTGCCGCGCTGGCGGGCGATACTGCTCCTCGTCGCGATTTTTCTGGGACTGGTGGTGGTGCTGGCGCGAGATGCGGAACTGCAATGGTGGCGGACCCATGATTTGCGTGCCCAGGGGCGTATGCGTTATTTGCAGACGCGGCCTTTGCCCGCCGATCGGGGCGTGATTTATGGCAGCAACGGCGATGCGCTGGCGGTAAATGTACCTGCGGTGACTATCTGGACGGACCCTCGCGTTTTTGACAAGCACCGTAAAGACTGGGGCAAGGTGGCGCAAGCTCTGGACATCAGCCCGGAAGCACTGGCGGCGCGAGTGCAGTCGGGCGGGTCGGGCTTCGCCTACATCCTGCGTCAGGTGCAGCCACAATTGGGCACCGCACTGGATGCCCTGCATGTGCCTGGTATCTATGTGCAAAAAACCAGCCGCACCTATTATCCTCTTGGTGCAATAACCACACCGCTGCTGGGCCTTGTGCATCTGGATCATCAGGGCGCCGCCGGGCTGGAGATGGGTTACAACCAATGGTTATCGGGCAAGGCGGGCCGTGAAAAGGTGCTGGTGGATGGGCAGGGCGAAGTGCTTCATGTGCTGGGCGCACGGCAGACGCCCGTGCCCGGCCACGACCTGCATTTGACCATCAATCCGCAGATCCAGTATTGGGCTTATATGACCCTGCTGGCAGCGCAAAAGCATTTTGGGGCTACAGAGGGCTCGGCGGTGGTGATGGATGTGCAAACCGGGCAGATTCTCGCCATGGCAAGTGTGCCTTCCTGCAATCCTAACGCGCGTGGTAGTTGCAGCGACCCTTCTGATTATGTGAACAATGCCGTGCATCAGGCCTTCGAGCCTGGTTCGGTGATGAAGCCGTTTATGGTGGCCGCCGCCCTCGAAACGGGCAGTATCCAGCCGGACCAGAGCTTTAACGTCTCCCACTGCCTGCCCGTGGGCGGGTTCTGTATTCGCGACGATGTGGTACACCATGAACTGAACGTAGCGCATATTCTCAAATACTCCAGCGACATCGGCGCGGCCAAGATTGCCCTGCGGACACCTGCTCAGGCCATCTACGATATGTATCGGGCGGCGGGTTATGGCAAAGAGCCGGATCTGGGTTTTGCGGGTGGAACCGGTGGTGTACTCCCCCCGCCCCAGACCTGGGACAAGGCCCGCCATGCCACCATTGCGCTGGGCTACGGCGTGTCGGTGACGACTTTGCAATTGGCGGAAGGTTATGCCGCTATCGCCAATGGGGGCTATCATGTGGCACCAACGCTCATTGCCGGACAACCGGTGCAGCGCGTGCGTATCATGCCTGCAGGCATCGCCGCCCACCTGCGGCACTGGCTGGAGGAGGTGTGCGCGGCCAATGGCACCGGCATCCTCGCCGCGATTCCCGGCTATGCGGTGGCGGGCAAGACGGGTACCGCCAACATGGCCAACGGCAAGGATGGCTTTATGAAGAACAAAACCAACGCCACCTTCGTGGGCTTTGCGCCGGGCTTTGCGCCGAAGCTGGTCATGGCAGTAACCATGCGCGGGAGTACCCGCTACTGGAACTTCGGCGGCGTGGAGTCGGCGCCCGTGTTCCGCGTGACCATGCGCCATGCCCTCGAAGGGCTGAACATTGCACCACGCTGGTGCGGAGGCAAGGCCTGTGCCTCCAAGGATGATCATATTACGGCCACCCAGGCAGAAATCTGGGCGGAAGGAGGCGGCAATTGAGCAGACTGGATAAATGGGTCGCAGGAGTACTTACGGCCGGTATCGCGGCGATCCTGCTGGGAGTGCTGACGGCGGCAGCCTTTACCCGTATCCCTGTGGCGCACATTTATGTCGACGCGGCCGGGGCGCGCGCCATTATTGTCGGAGGGCATCAGGCAGTGGCCGCTCCTGACTGGCCGGGGACCTATCTGGTGACCCCGCGCTTCGCCGATGCGGCCTTCTGGCCCAGTGCGACCCTGGACTTCAAAAGTGGAGCGCCGGTGACTTTGCCACGCCGGGATATTGTGCTTTGGGTATACCGTGGCTGAGCCGCGCGACTGGTTGCAGTGGCCGCGCGAACTGATCAAAGGCGCGGGTATGGTGCTGCTTGTGCTACTGGCGGTGCTGGTGCTGCTGGCTGTGGATGGTCTGCTGCTGATTCCGGGGCTGATTATCGCTTATGAGCTGACCGCGATAGCCTGGCAATGGCAGGGTTTTATCCCTGACCCGCAGGTACCGCCCGGACCCTGGATGAGCATGGCCGTGGGCCTGATCGCCACCCTGGTTCCGGCCATTATTGACGGTGTGGTGCTGCATTTTTTGCTGCGCGACAAGGAACGGGGCACACCGAAGTCTTCTTCCTAAAACTCTGCCGCCTGGGCCGCCTTTTCTTCCAGCGCCTCCCAGCGCCCATAGGCTTTTGTTAAAGACGCACTGATGACATCGGCGCGGGCCTGGACCTCGCGCAGCCGCTCCGGATTCTGGTAGGTTTCGGGCAGGGCCAACGTGGCGGCGATTTCACCCTCTTCTTTCTCCAGCACCTCGATTTGCATGGGCAGGGTGACGAGTTCCTGAATTTCCTTGTAGCTCATGGCGGATTTCTTGCCCTTGCCGCCATCGCGTTTGCCAGAAGCCTTGCCACCGCCACTTTCTGCCGGTTTTGCTAAACGCCGGGACTCCGTCTGCCAACGGAGCCAGTCTTCATAGCCGCCCGCATTCTGGCTGATCTGCCCGTCC
>DAIAVG010000033.1:254-10237 GCA_027445725.1 Acidithiobacillus sp. | reverse complement strand
GGGGCTCATGTTCGCGGGGCAGAGGACGCGATATCCTGATGAACACCCGTTCACGTTCAACGGCGGCGAGTGGTTTACGGCACAGAAAACATCCGAACAGGAGCGCCTGGCCAACGAAATGCTTTCCAGCCGTTTGCCTGGACTCCCGCATATTCTGGTGGTCGGCGCCCATGCTGGGCCGCGCCGTTTCCATGTGGTGCATGCCGAACTGGACGGTGGATCGCGCACCCCTTGCAGGGAGCATCCAGGTGAACCATTCCTGGCCATTGATGCCATTCTGGATGCTGGCGGGGGTTTCCCAGAGGACGAGTTCATTCCAGGTTTCGGTGAATACGGGGGCTATGATCTCCGGCTGCTTTGGGGCCGTGAGATGGTCTATGCGTTGCGCGACGGGCACCTCGCCGACGCCGATGAGCCATTTCGGAAGGGCCTCTCTCCGACCTTCTGCGGTCACACCATCCTCAAAGCACCTGAAGCCCCCCTGGTGTTCGAGTCACACGTTCATCTGGATACCGGCGCTTTCATGTCTGGGGGGCGACTCACCATGGTGGAAGTCGGGCGGGAAGACGCGAGACGGTTCACGGCGGTCACCACACATGGCTAACGTACCGTTACCGTACTTCCTCGCGGGACTCGGCATCGTTGGGATGATGGTCGGCAGCTTTCTCAACGTCGTTATCTATCGCGTACCCAACCACCAGTCCATTGCCTATCCACCATCCCAATGCCCGAAATGCGGACACCGGCTGCGCCCATGGGAAAATATTCCGGTACTCAGCTGGGTGGCTTTGAGCGGACGTTGCTCCTCGTGCAAAACGTCCATCTCTGCCCAATATCCCGCCATAGAAATACTGACCGCCGCGCTCACCATGCTGGTTGGTTGGCAGTTGGGGACGGTGCCGCACTTGCTTGCAGCGCTGCTGTTCACATGGGCCATACTCGCCCTGTCCGTCATCGACCTGAAAGCACAACTCCTTTCGGATGCCATCACAAAGCCGGGGATTATTATGGGCCTTTGCTTCTCCATGCTCAGTCTCTGGCATCCAGCAGATGCATGGGCATTCGTCGGCCCGGTAAACGCTGTCATCGGTACCATTGCCGGATATGGCAGCCTATGGCTCGTGGCTACAGCGTACCGATGGAGAACAGGAAAAACCGGCATGGGCGGCGGCGACTTCAAGCTGCTCGCCATGGTCGGTGCATGGCTCGGATGGCAGGTGGTGCTCATGACCATCTTTCTCGCAGCCATCACCGGCGGCGCAGTCGCCTTGCTCTATCTACTCTCCGGTAAAGGACGGCATTTCGCCATGCCATTCGGTCCCTATCTGGCACTTGGCGCGTGGTTGATGATGCTCTGGCCTCAGCCCATTATCGCCGTCTACCTATCCTTATAGTTCGGTGCCGTGCCGTCGATACCGTCCAATCAACCAAATTAAAAATGCAACTTGAGACGCTGATATAATCAGACACAGGAAAGGCACGCGGCTGGAACTGGAAATGTGTCCAGGCCAAAAGCGCGGTTAATCCACCACCAAGTCTTGCAAAGGAAAATCAGGATGAATAAACAGGAACTCATCTCCATCATCACAAAAACGACAAACCTATCCACAGCCAACGCCGACGCAGCCGTCCGTGCCTTAACGGAAGTCATCTCCACAGCGCTCACCAACGGCGATACTGTTACTATCTCCGGATTCGGAACATTCGCAACCAACGAACGAGCGGCACGCACTGGCCGCAATCCCGCTACCGGCGAAAGCATCGAAATCCCGGCCAAAAAGGCGATATCTTTCAAGCCGTCAAAGACTCTACGCGAGGCCATCAACACTTAACGATTACATTCCAAACGTCTAAACCGGCACGGCATGGTGTAATAGTTTTGCCGTGCCGTGCTTTTTGAGAATGCTAACCGGCAATGCCATGCCAGAAAAACCAAAACAGAGGTAACACGAATGGGATTTTAACACGCCGGTTGTAACCTCGATGGTCGTGATTTGTCCTGGATCGGTCGAACGCAGGGTTGCGCCTGTGATACAATCATGGCTACCAGATACCGCTAGAGGAGACTTTGATGAACCTGGAAACCGTGGAACAGCAGTATCAGCAGTTGCAGGCTGAGGCGCAGGGCGTCTCCCAGGCCATGCAGGCGCTAGCCGCCAAGATGCAGCAGGGATCCGAAAAGAATCCGGATGCCCGCGAATGGATGCTGGACCTCAAACAACTCGCCCTGAATATCCAGCAGGAGCAGATGCAGGTGATGGCCGTCATGCAGTCCATGCACCAAGCAGTGCAAAACGACATGGCCGCCATGCGGAACCAGAATGGCGCACAGTGGCAGCCGGGCTATCCGCAAACACCACAACTGGGCTATCCGCAGCAACAGGTGTCCGCACCCGGCAATGGCGGCGGCTTCCTAAGCAGTCTGGAACACTCCGGCTTCGGTCAGGCGATCATGATGGGCGCCGGGTTCGGTATCGGGGATGATATTATCAACAGCATCTTTTAGATGTTATGACCAATGCGATCTGGTCCTTTGGAGAGATCCCACCCTGTTGAGGAATTGATTGATCTCGCCCGACAGGATCAGATATGGATTGGAGGGGAATCCACCGCTTTTGGTATAGTCCGGATGTTAACGAACAATAGAGTGTCATCCCGGATCTAATAGATTCTACGTTCTGAACAATTTCCGCGTTTCACGAAGTATCATCTTGAGTAGCCCCACGCTTTGCCGATCCGGTGATGGTGGATAATAAAGTTTCATCCTGACGCCTGCGGGCATCCATTGTACTTGCGCTACAGCCAATGACACATAAGCAGCGGGAGCAGACCTTCCTAGATAGCCTGGGAAGGTCTATTATCGGACAAGAGCGGCTGTGGGCGCCAATCCTTGGCTACGATCTTCTGAATGCCTGCTGTACATAGTAAGCTGACGGAAAACCAAGTCATTGAGTAGCGAGTTCAAAATCACTTGCTATAACCTATGTGCAATGCCTGTTTAATTCTCCGACGCCACTCATCATGAAACATCTCGCCTTAAGGAGGCCCGCGTGCAGGACCTCGACGATCAAGCACAAAAACTAAGAGATGTTTTTAGGAGTTCCGCCAAAGCTGTGCCGATGTCAGATGGAGCCGCCGCGAATGAGGCCTTGAAAGCCTATCCAAGCCTTAAACACGCAACGGATCGCCTCTTCGATTTATTGATCGTCACGGAGAATACTGACCAAACAGTTGGAACCGTGCGTGCTCTAGCTAATCATTTCTTTTTGGCTAATGTGCTGGATGGGGTGAGCGTGCCGATCGCCGAGGCTCTCAACAACATTGCCGCTTGCCTGCCCGGAGTCGTTATGCCCGACGGAAAGGAGATTCCGTCCGGTCCCATTCAACCAGGCGTACCTCCTTCTCCACAAGTCACTGCCTATGTGAGAGCACTCGACGATGAGTCGGCTTGGCTGGAAGCCATGCTCATAGGCCGCGCCTTCATGGTCCTCAAGCGATTTCCATTCTTGAACGCTCGCACGAAAGCGGTTGCGGACGCAGCGACTCGGATCAAACGGCTCGGCTACGCCTTTTCGATCCGCTCAGGCCGATACCAGATCAGGCCTGAGGGTATCGAGAATATCGTCGGCCAAATTTGGAAATGCCTCCATCGCCTAGGCTGTCTCAATGCGCTCAAAAATATCATGGAGGCTGCCCTTAAGATCCATCCTTACGGCTACGAGCAAATTCTATTCGGCAGGAAATACGCCAGCGGGCTTGGCGATAGATCGCCAGAGTTACCGATCGGGCTGCTCTATAACATTGCCGTCAAGCTACCGGCCCTAGGATCCAACGAACGCAATGCCAAGTCCTTCTGGCACGAGGCCGTCCACCTAGCGCGCGATCTCGTGGCGATGCTCGATCTTGAACCCTACTCACAATTTGCTTTTCTAGGATTGAATGCTCAAGCCTTGGAGGATGGACTGCGAGAGGTCGCTCACTACGACCACTGCTTCTCTCTTCGTCAGTGGCATCTCAGCTTCACGCCGCAGTTTCTCACCGGTTTTTTTGGCGAAAGCTTCGATGGCGAGATGAAGCAGCGGCTCGGCTGGAACGTTGCGGATGCGGTGCAGCTGGCCCAGGTTCTTAAAGCTCATGCCAGCCCGGGCACTCAGGTCATCCCGAGCTCCAGTTTGGTTTCAACCGGCTTAGACCCAGTGGTCTTCAAATCCATGTTGCCGTTCTTCGCGCATAGAGAGGGAGAGGCCAACAAAAACTATCGGTCTCCCTTCGGGGCCACGGGTCCTGACGTAATCTTCAAGCCGCTCATTCTGCTCAAGGGAGACAGCATCGTTCTGCCGGCGGCCTCGGTACTGGGGCCGGCTCTGTTCGAAGCCACATTCGCAGCCTGGAAAACCATCAAGACCGATCAGGAAATCGCCAGTCTGAGAGGTGGTGCAGCAGAGCGGCTGACGAAAAACATATTCGCCAAACACGGCTTTCAGCCGAGCTTCGAGAACGCGAAGTATGATCTGGGTGAACAAGGTGCCGGCGAGTGCGATCTCGTTTTCAAGGATGAGGAAAATATCATCCTTGTTGAGTGCAAAGCGAAGGCGCTGACCCGCGGAGCCATGACTGGCATCCAGGGCGATGCACTACTCGATTTTGCGGGTGGTTTGTTTGCGTCTCAAGCTCAGGCGCTCAGGCATGAGCGTATTTTGCGGAGTTCTGGCTCGATACAATTCCATGGCGGGACAAGGCTTGAGCTTCGAGACCGGCACATCACGCGCCTCACCGTGACCCTGTTGGACCATGGCGCGCTCCAGGATCGGTGGATGCTTAGGCACGTCTATAACGCTTTGTTGTCGGCCCAATTCACCTGCGACCCCGGCTATACGAAAAGAAAGCAAGTCGAGGACTTCAACACGCATCTGCGCATGTTTCAGGAAGAGACACACCTGCTTAAGGCGGCAGGCCAACACATCAACGCCCATCCGCTCAATGCCGCTTCCGCGAGCGTGGCCCAGCTAGACGTCCTATTGGAAAGCGTGCAATCGCTTACCGAGGTGAGGAAGAGGATATCCACTCCTGTGACGTTCTCGACCTTCAACGTGCTACTGGAGCACTTTCACCAACAGAAGATGCGCATCCACGGTCAGTCTTCTTAACGCCGGCAATGGCCGACGATCTTGGGCAGACGCGCCGAGGGACCGCTCGACTGTGAAACCTGCCGTGGACCTCTGACGGATGGAGATGCTATTTGCGATGGTGGGCTGCCCCCTGAACCTCCCCCACGACTAATGCCTGGACTGCGCGGCGCATTCTGTCAGACAGATACGGCAAGCGGCATCGAAAGTTGAGGGCAAACCACGAAGGCGCTATCGTTGCTCGCACGCCATGTGGAGACACCCATGCCTGAACCTCATACCATCGCCCTGGACCCCAGACCCATTGCAGCAGATACCATCCCATACACCATCCCGGTGATGCTCTCAAAAATCGCCGCCGGATTTCCATCGCCAGCCGATGACTATATCGAAGGCCGACTCGACCTCAATGAGCACCTCATCCTGCATCGGGAGGCTACATTCATCTTGAGGATCTCCGGCTGGTCCATGCGCGATGCCGGCATCTTCGATGGCGATGAAATCCTGGTAGACCGCGCCATCGAACCCGCGGACGGACGCATCGTGGTCGCAGCCCTCCATGGAGAACTGACCGTCAAGCGGCTTCGCAGACAAAATGGTGTGGTGTCTCTGGTGGCCGAGAATCCCGACTTTTCTCCCATCATTCTCCAGGAGGGCGAGGAGTGCCTGATTTGGGGTGTCGTGACCCGCGTCCTCCACAAGGTGTAAACGTGCGAATAGCCATCGTTGACGCCAATAATTTCTATGTCTCCTGCGAACGGCTCTTTCAGCCCTCCCTTGAGGGGCGGCCCGTGGTGGTACTTTCCAACAATGACGGCTGCGCGGTCGCGCGCTCCGCCGAGGCCAAGGCCATGGGCATCCAGATGGGACAACCCTACTTCCAGTGGCGGCATCTGGCCAACAAACACCGTATCACTGTCCTATCCTCCAACTATGCCCTCTATGCCGACCTCTCCAACCGCCTCATGGGAGTCCTGGGCCAGTTCAGCCCAGTACAGGAGGTCTACAGTATCGACGAATCCTTCCTGGACCTGACTGGCATGACAGTAGATTCTCTACTCCTCGGCGCCACCATCCGTGAAAGGGTCCGCCGTTGGGTCGGACTGCCGGTATGCGTTGGCATGGGTCCTACCAAGACGCTGGCCAAGCTCTGCAACCACTTTGCCAAGAAACGACCCGATATGGCGGGCGTGTGCGATTGGGACAGTCTTTCAACGGAAGCACAAGCCAATCTGTTGGCGGAAACGCCAGCCGGTGAGGTCTGGGGCATTGGTCGACGCATCGAAGACCGGCTCATGGCACGTGGTGCATGTTCCGTGGCCGACTTCCTGTCCATGAACCCAACCCACATCCAGCAACAGTTCGGCGTGACACTCGCTCGTACCCAGGCGGAGTTGCGCGGAACGCCTTGCCTGTCCATCGAGGAAGTCAGTCCGCCCAAGCAACAGATCATGTGCTCCCGCTCCTTCGGGCAGCAGGTAACTGACCTGACCGCCCTGCGCGAGGCCATCACACTCCATACCTGCAGGGCGGCCGAAAAACTGCGCAAAGAAGGGCAGGGCGCCGGCATGGTGCAGGTCACCATCCGCACCAACCCATTCCAGACACAGGAACCGCAATATGGCCGTTCCGCCCATGTGGCTATGCGCTACCCTACGGCTGACACCAGGAAGCTCCTGGAAGCCGCCCTACAGGGCCTGCAGGAGGTCTATCGGGAGGGCTTTCGCTACGCCAAAGCCGGTATCCTGCTCACGGACTTGGGCACACGCGGCGCAGTCACCACGGACCTCTTTGACCACCACTCCGCCGATACGGAAAAAACCGACCGCCTCATGAGCACGCTAGACGCCGTCAACCGCCGCTACGGAAAGAGCACCATCGCACCCGGAACGGCCGGGCTCAAGGCGCCGCGCGAATGGGCCATGCGCCGGGGGAATACATCACCATCGTACACCACACGATGGGCCGACCTGCCGGTGGTCAGCGCCAATCTGCAGCAGGGAATCGTCGGCAACAACCAGAGCACAGGAACACCAGGCACAAAAAATCGCCGTAGCTCATAGAAACGCCACAGCGATAAATGCCAAAAAATAACCCATCAGCTACGTAACATGGCTCTCTCCCTGACCACTTCCAGATCATCCTCTACTACCAGATGTCCATTCCGCCAGACCGTCCGCATCAGATCCTCGTGGTCGGCCGCGTCCTCCACGAGGAGCGTCCGCACCACACCGTCAGCAGCGCACCGGTAGGTGGATAACCGCCCCTTCTTGCTACGCTTCCCAGGATCCGTAATAGGGTCCTTGAATACATCAAGCCAAACATCCCCTCGAAGCACGGACGAGGTCTTCATGGCCATCCGCTGCGTATCACGGTTCACTTGCTGCAGCAGAGCGCCGCCCATCCCGAAAGCAATATTGTCGGCAGAGAATCCCCACTCGGAGAGGTCCATGAGGATCTGGCGGATGCTGGACTCGTTAATGCCGTCTCCGTAAATCACACGGGTGTACTGGAGCACCTTGAAGCCCTTGGTGTTGGTCACGGAACCAAAAGCTGCATCCAAGGCCAGAACGGTCTTGATCGCCATGGTGGCCGGATCACCAGAATCCGGGCGAATCACTATCATGGCCCCTGACCTGATGATTTCTTCCTTCAGCCCTCCACCAAACATCTCCTCAACCGCCCGCATCAGGTCGTAACTGTCCGCAACACAGGCGAACAGAGCATCAGGCCGCCCAAACTTTCGAATCATATTCCGATAGGCGGCCATTTCGCCTTCACCGCCCCAACTCGTGATGGTCGAATGCTCCGATGCCGGGATGGAATACCCGGCCATAGGCGCGTTGTAGTACGCCTTGGCGTAACGCAGCGACTCAACGGTGTCCGTGCCCATGAAGTTCACCAGATGGGCCATACCGCCGATGCCGGCCGATTCCAGGCTGGAAACCCCCCTGGCCCCGAAGTCGTGCAGCTTGAAGGGTATCTGACCTTGTGGGTCGTCGCTCGTGCGTTCCAGGGCATGCAGGATGCGCTGCTTGATGGCCCATGACTGAGTGGCCACGGTCAGCGGGTACCACACGCGCAAAAGAATATCCTCGATGTAGGAGGCAATCCAGAACACCTCTGAATCGGTGGACTCCACGGTCACCAGCGCATTGCCTGTTGGTATAACCATCCCTTCCGGTACGGCGCGGATTTCCACGGGCAGCATGCCCCCATGACAATTCACAATATGTTCCCAACCCGCACGGTTGAACGGCTCACCGTGGGCGGTGAGCAGGACTTCCGCCTCATCAATCATGCTCATGGTGACCGGCTGGGACAGGTAGCGCTTGAGAATGTACTGCAGTCCGAAGAAAACCGTCTGCGGGTAAAGCCCGCCGCGCGACTCGATATAGGCGAACAGTCCGCGAGTGTCCGGAGGGTACTGCAAAAAATGACTCGCCTTGTAGGAATCGGTATCCAGGATGATGTTGTATTCGATGTTCTGCATGGAAAGCTCCTTTGCATGCGGGTGAGAAAACCAACGGATCTATTCCGTCGGGGGACAACAGAAAACGGGATTCAGGTCAGACCAATGAATCCGGCGGCAATGTGCCAGTGGTCCTCGTACATGGCTCCGTCGAGAGCGTAAAAGTCGCTCAATGGAAGCCAAACCGCCTTTGCAGCATCATCGCCACCCTTGATCCGCGGAAGCTCTCCACCTGGGAACTCTATGTGGAATGCATGGGTGATGGTACGCCCTCTCTGACTGCGATCAGGATCGTCGAATACACGTGAGGACTTGATGGAGCCGCGCAGAACGGGCAACGGAATCTTGATGTTCGTCTCTTCCTTGAGTTCGCGCAGCATCCCGTCCGCAATGCGTTCCCGCTGATCAATGAACCCACCGGGCAGGGCGAGCAACCCCTTGCCCGGCTCCGCCTTGCGCTCGACCAGCAAAATGTGGCCGGAGTGAATCACCACCGCATCCACGGTGACGAATACTGGCGGGTAGGGGTACGACGCAAATTGCCGATGATAGCTTTTCAGAAAAGCGTGCTCGTTCACCAGGCGCTGGTACTGCGGCAAACGGCGAAATTCCTCCACGAACTCCACGCAAGCCGATGGCATCGCTGACTCCAGCACCAAGTGAGAACCACGACCGTTCGGAGCCAAAATCAGGTCTCGCAATTCCGTGGCAGATCTCCCGTCGATATTTGGCGATTCCACCAGGGGCCACTGCGGGAACATGCGCAGGTAGTAAGAACTCTCATCCTTCTCGTGACCAATGAGCCCAATAGATTGAGCACCCAGCTCCAGAGCGGCCGTTTGCACGGCATCCTGGACACCCTTGACCCAAAGGTCTTCCATGTAGGGGTAGTCCTTGATAGGACAAACCTGAACACGGCTTTCAAGTTCTCCCATAGATGCGCGAATCATGACCGAGCGCTCAGCGAAAGAGAAAGGGTTTTTCGTGGACCGGGTGACATTGGTGGAGCCAACAAGCACCAGTAGACGCCGCGCACGATGCAGGGCAGCCTGCATGATAGACAAGTGAGAACTGTGGACGGGCTGAAAACGCCCAATGAAGACCAGCAAATCGAAATTTTCAGGCATGGAAGGAATCCCCTATCCAAAGTGGTTGGTGCGGTCTATTCCGCACCATGATTGCCAGATTGCACGAAAAACTACGGGGACGCAAGAACCACGACTGACCACGTGCTTGCAGTGTTAGGGCGCGACCTCAGCCTTTCCTGCTTCGCCCACCACGCCGGGGCTTGCCGTGCTTATCAAGAAGCACTTCCCCCTTGCTCCGCAACTCATCCATATCTGCATTAGCGCCCAAAGACATCTCTATAGCACCAACCATCTGCG
>DAIAVG010000033.1:0-244 GCA_027445725.1 Acidithiobacillus sp. | reverse complement strand
TCCCAATCCGGGGCAATCGCGCGGATGGTGCGCTCGAATCGCTTCTGTTGCTCAATCCGCTCCTTGCGTAACGCCGGCCGCTCCTCCAGCTTGCGCCTCCTCTCGTCAAGCGCATCGATCTTTTCCTGCAATCGAGCGGATAACTCCGCTTTCTTCTGCTCCAATTCAGCAATAAGCTGCTCTGGCGTGCGGCGAACATACTTCTTCACCGTTGCGACCGGCTGCGCAGGCACCGGCTCGGGGG
>DAIAVG010000032.1:7481-10280 GCA_027445725.1 Acidithiobacillus sp. | reverse complement strand
GATGTGCTGTTGATCCTGCCGCGCAGCATGATAACCCTCCAGAAAGGCATAGAACAACATGCTCGGCAAAGGGTGGGTCCCTTTTGAATAGGTTTCCTGCCCCGCCGAAATCGCCATTTGAAAGGCCGCCAGGGGATGTGTCATCGCCCAGTCATACCCCGCCTTTCTGGCCTTTTCGCGCCGATGATGACTGACGATTCCGCCGATTCTGTACCATAGCAGGAATATCCCGCCGAGAATAAAAACGCCTTCTGTCAGATCGCCGATCAGAGACGGGGCGCTCATGATGCCGAAACCTCACCGTAGAAAGCGGGATTGCAGACGTCATCCCCCTTTTCCCCAGTACGGATGCGGATGCCTTCCGAGACCTCCGTCACGAAAATCTTCCCATCTCCTCCCGTCTTGCCGGTGCGTGCTCCCCTGATCACTGCCGCAAGGGTGTCATCCAGCCGCTCGTCACTGATGACCACTTCGATTTTTATCTTGGGGATATAATCCGAAGCATAGGCATGGCCTCTATAAATTTGAAAATGGCCTTTGCTCTGTTCAAAACCGCTGACTTCGGTAACCGTCATTCCCCGTATGCCGATACCAGCCAGTGCATCACTGACATCATCCAGCTTGAATGGTCTGATAATGGCGGCAATCCGTTTCATGACGGCACCTCATACATGGACTTGAGATCTGGGTGGGCCCATATGGGCCGTAGAGTTAAAACAGAAATCCGGTTTCGATGAGGGCTCTGGCCTGGGTAGGATTATTCCCTTGCGGACCAAAAACATCGCCCTGGGTGTAGCTGCTCGCCTGTACGTAGGAAAACTCGGCGCGGGCGAAGAAATCATGATCCTGGTAAGTGGGCGTCACGGTGATGGACCACNNAGCTGCTCGCCTGTACGTAGGAAAACTCGGCGCGGGCGAAGAAATCATGATCCTGGTAAGTGGGCGTCACGGTGATGGACCACGCCTTACTGCCGGGCCCATACATCAGGTTGACCGCACCATCGGTGGCATTGCCGGTGCTTGCGATATATTCGGCCCGGGCGGCCAGGGTAACGTGAGGGGTGAGGCTATAACTCGCCAGGAGAGCCGCACCCCTGGTCCCCGTGCCGCGTCCCACGCCGATAGCGGGATTGGCCGTTACCTGGGTGTACTGGAGGTAGGGCTGAATCATCCATGGACCCGAGCTATAGGTATAGATCAGGTTGTAAATGTCGCTGTTGTTTTGATAGATCGGGGTAGCGAGACTGGAATAACCCGTCTGCCCGGCATTGCCCATGCCCACGAAGCTCACGGTGTTGGCGGAGTTGATGGTGTAGGACAGGGAGCCGGAGAGCCAATTGTAGCGGTTGGAGTAGAAACCGTCACTCCATGCCAGAGAAGCACTCAATGGCCCTACGCTGTAGTTGACTTGCACCCCGCGATTGACAGCGTTTTCCTGGTTCCACAACAGACCGCGCTCAATGTTCATGTTCTCGAAGGTGAAGGTGTATTCCGCACCGATCAAAGTGGGGAGCTTGCCGATCAGAACCGAGAAATTCTTGGTGGGCGCGATCTTCAGATAGGCTTGCGGCAATGCGCCGTAATAATCGCTGGTGGTATTCCCTGTGGAGAGGAAGGGGGTGCCCAGGGCGGGCATATTGTAGGCACCGGCCTGGAGAAAGAACTGGATCAGGCCGTGCGTTTTCTGGATGAATATCTGACCATTGCTGATATCGGCGCGGGTGAACCGATCACCGGGGACAGGGTTGTCCTGCCAGACGCCCATGCCGCTCATCACGCCAGTAATGTCCAGTTTTCCGAGCGGGCCCGCATCAAACTGAAAAGGAGACGGCGTCTGCAGCGGCCCAGACATCGCTGGCATAGGTAAGGGTGCGGCTTGAGCTGTGTCTGACACTAGTGCCAATGTGGACAAAATCGCGACGGCAAGGGTTGTTAAGCCAAATTTGCTACTGGTGCGAATGTTTTTTGTCGATATGAAGCTGTTCATCATGTTTCTCCAATTGCGTAAAAGAGGCCTGGACACCAGGTATGACTGGTGCGATCGCTTATCCAATGAATGTGCGAATTTATTGGCCGTTGAATAATGATATTGCGGTAAAAGGCAGCGTCTCCGAACAGAACGCTGCAACCTCATTTTTTACCCGGCGCATGGGATGGATCACCCACTGCTGGCCGTGGCTGACCTGAAGATGTGTCCAGGCATCTCTGCGCAATTTCCGGTCGAATTTTTCGGAACGCAAAAACGTCC
This sequence comes from Acidithiobacillus sp., assembly GCA_027445725.1. The sequence goes on along the minus strand of DAIAVG010000032.1, from coordinate 8,032 downwards.
CCAAAAGCTCTCCCTTGTGCAAGCGCAGGAGCACATCCGGGATTCGTCCATCGGTAATGAGCGTGGCCGCGCCAGAGCGCGCCGCATGGGTGGCGGCGTGTATTTTGGTGAGCATGCCACCAGTACCCACGATGCCGCCCCCTCCACCCGCCATACGCTCATGCCGTGGATCACCAGCCATACCTTCCGTGATCATTTCGGCATCAGGCCGTGCGCGCGGGTCGGCTGTAAATAGCCCCGATTGATCGGTCAGCAATACCATTAAGTCGGCATGCCAGATGTTGCTGACCAGAGCGGCCAGATGGTCGTTATTGCCCAGGGCGTTATCCGGATCGGCAATCGCATCATTCTCATTGATGATGGGGAGCATCTGCATCTTCAGAAGCACCTCGATGGCGGACCGGGTATTCTTGAGGCGCCTTCGATCCCTGAAGTTGTCCCGCGTCAGCAGCACCTGCCCGCAATGCGTCCCTTCCTCGGCCAGGAGATTCTCATAAGCATGAATCAGGGCGGATTGCCCCACGCTGGCCGCCGCCTGACGCTCTTCGGCG
>DAIAVG010000032.1:0-7471 GCA_027445725.1 Acidithiobacillus sp. | reverse complement strand
GCCCCACCTTGCCGCCCCAGATCAGCACAAAATTCCACGACCACGGCATGCGCGCGCGCGACCGGCTCAGCAAAGCCCCCATGCTATAGATGACTACCCCTCGGGCGATGGTGATGGCCACATAGGCCGCTATCACCAAGGGCCATATCCGTAGTAAATCAGGCAAGCGAATGGTGAGGCCCACCAGCAGGAATACCAGGGAATTCAGCGCAAAGCCGATGTACTCCCAAAAAGTGTTCACCACGAGTCTGACCGAGGGAGCCATGCCCCTTTTAGCACCGTAGTTTCCACAGATCAGGCCAGCCACGGCCGTACTGATGACCCCGGAATAACCCAACTGCATGGCAACCAGAAAGCTGCCATACGCGGCGAGTATGGTGAAGGTGATCTCTACCATGCCGTCATTGACGCGTTTGATGACCTCTGAACTCAGCCACCCGACGATGGTCCCGATCAAGACGCCACCACCCACCACGGCCAGAAACTTCACCGCCAAGGCGGAAGCGGTAATGGGTTTCCCCATCGCCATCGCCAGAAACAAGGTGAAGAAGACGATAGCGGTTCCATCATTCAGCAGGCTTTCACTCTCCACCAGAAAGGTGAGCCGTTGTGGTGCCTGCAGTTCGCGAAAAATGGCCAGAACCGAAATCGGATCCGTCGCGGCGACGGTCGCGCCAAATACCAAGGCGACACCGAGCGGCATGGTCACTGCCGCCAAATCGGGTAAATAACGACTGGTCCAGAGGAATACGAATGCCGTCACCACGATGGATATCAGCACACCGGGTACGGCGAGGCCAAAAATAGCCAACCGATCGCGCCATAAGGCACTGGCGGATAGGTGATATGCCGACTCAAAAACCAGTCCTGGCAGAAAAATAGTGAACAAAAGCTCGTGCGTCAGGACCGGCGCGGGAAACAGGTGGAGTGATCCCAATAACAGTCCGCCCAAGACCAGCGCAACCGTATAGGGTATGCGTAATCGGTTGGACGCCATCGCCAGTAATGACGCAGCCACGAAAAGATAGAGAATGGCAGTTTCCGGTATCATCATCGTTCCTACGTGCTATTCATTGAGTGAAAATCTGACGCACAACGCGTCCGGGTGAGGCAGTAGGCTGAATATAACCATCACCATGTGCCCAATCACTCCACCGTCACCTCCCAATGCCTATTTCTCACCGGATTTCCCAACCACCTTTTTGAAGCGTCCAACTCGCCGAGATTCCCAACGGTAGCCGAAGAATGTAGCAATAGACCGTTTTTTCCCAAGGCAGGCGCCGTTAATCAGAATCCGCAGAGGATCAAAATTCACCTTTCTTTTCCGGAGTGCGGCTCTGCGCAGAGTGGTAACGTGACGCTGACCGCCACGCCAGACCCATACGGCCAACATGATAAAAACGAGCCATAGTCCCCCTATCAACATACCCGCTAGCATAACACCCCCATTCCTTGGTCAAACAATGATCAGACCATCATGCAATCTCTGTTCAGAAGTCCGCGAACCGCGCTTAACATTCTCATGCTGGGCTTTCAGCCTGACCGCTAGCGGTAACAAACTGTCTGCTTGGTCCGCAATGACTTGGTTTTGCCATAAGCCGAAACGCTGGAACCTGTTCTTTCAGGAAATATTTTCAGTTGTTCATTGAACTTGGCCCCTTAACCCGGTTTTCGTTTCAACGAGCCTCACAGGCCCACTGCGTGCAGAGTCGCGGTTTTATCAATGCGCCATCACGCTAAAACCCCCTTTTCAAGGGGGGGGGGGTAAAGCGGCGCTTGGCTTTTGAGCCATCAATGGGCGAAAAAAGCCAATGCTTTGCGGTATGGCAGCCCCGTCCTTCCCGCTCTTGAGAGCGGCAGCCGTAGGCTGAGGGCGGGGAGGACGTCCACTGTTCGTCGATCTCTTTAGATTCCTTTTAGTAACTCCGTTTCATCTACGACATCCCAAATGCCGCCTGCAGCGAATCAAGTGCTGAACAGTCCAGCGGTATTTGGCGTTTTCCACTTTCATATGTCACGTCCATCGCAACACCCACCACCCTGTTATCCAATTTGGCGCCGATGCGGAAGATCTCTTAACACTTTGGCCAGTTCGGCGGAATTGGATGCTGTAGATGCCACCCATCTGTCCGCTTAGTGATAAAAGATCTTCCGCATCGTGCTGTTTATCCGCGCGTTTGAATGGTCGTGGAAAGCTCACGGCGCATGCCCAATTCCATGGGCAAATTGTAGCATATAGGCATTTATCTGCTGGTCAGAAACGGCTTGATGAATAGCCATATAGAAAATTGACACGCTCAGCACAGCCACGACACCCATACTGGGGAAAAATGTCAGTGTGCCGATACCCCCCAAACTTTTGGGTCCGATCCAACTGATGAGCCAGAGGCCGCAGAAATAAGGTATGACCCACCACATATACTGCCAGCCCATTTCCGACCAACGACCCTTGCGCCAGATTCCCGTTATCGCATAGATCGCCAGCAAGCCAGAGAGCGTGCTGAAGATGAAATTCAGGGTATGCAGGCCAGACCAAAAGACAATCCAGTTTGAAACCACAAAAGCGAGGGGAGCCAGTGCCGGCGCCCACCACAGCCGAAATGGTCGGTCACCCTCCGGTAGCGCCCGACGCAACTGCAGTAACGCGATAGGGCCGATCACATAGGAAAGTACGGTCATCGAGGCAATATAACCCACCATTTTCTGCCAGGATGGGAAAGGGAAAAAGAACACCGCGCCCACTACATAAAGCAGGATGAGGCTCACCCAGGGAACGCCAAAGCGATTGACCCGCGACACCCATTGCGGTGCGGCTCCCGTCTCCGCCGTCGCCAAGCTGACTCGGGCGGCCGTGGTCGTGTAGATCAACGCGGTGCCCGCCGGAGACACGAAAGCATCCACATACAGAAGCACGGCTAACCAGCCGATTCCGATCGAAATAGCTAGCGCTGCAAACGGACCGTTGATGCCGTGAAAACGCAAGTTCTGCCATCCCCCATGCGCCAGATCCTGCGGGTTGACGGCACCTAGAAAAGCCACCTGCAGACCGATGTAAATGGCTGAGGCAATAAGCACGGAACCGATCACGGCGATGGGGACGTCCCTGCGCGGATTCTTGCTCTCCCCGGCAAGATCGATGGCGTGCCGGAATCCCAGCAGGCTAAAAATGACACCACCACTGGCGACCGCCGCAAACATGCCATGCAGGTCAGTCACCTGGTTGACCGCACGCACCGCAAAATTACCCGGATGCCACGAAATGGAGATCAATAGAATCACCGTCAACAACGGAATGGCCAGTTTCCACCCTGTGGCCGCATTATTGATTTTGAGCACCCAGCGCACCACCAGAAAATTGAGAACAACGAATATCGTCAACAGCAGCAGGGCCGTTCCGAATCCCTGCGCGCTCAACAAACCCGTGTGCGGCTGCAAAAATCCCGGCAGATAGTTATTGGCATACGTCAGCACGGCCGTCACTTCAATCGGCGCTATCGCAGCATATGAGAGAAAAAGCATCCAGCTCCACAGGTGCCCAACGATAGGACCATTACCCACATGCGCCAAATGTACCACCGCCCCGGCACGCGGGATCAGCGGCGCCAATTCGGCAAAAACCAGGGCGAGGAGCAGAATCGCCAGCGCGCCGATGAGCCAGGACCCGATGCTCAGGGGTCCGGCAAACTCTGCGGTATACAGTGGACCGAACAACCATCCTGACCCAATGGAGGCACCGACGCACGCGAACAGCAATCCCGTCAGGCCACCCTCGCGGCGAAGCTTGTTTTTGCGTATTACAGGCTTAAAACGGGGCACAAATTCCTCCTTTTTGAGCTCTGATCATGTGGATACACCATGGGTTTGGGCGGACCCCTTTTCAGTGGATTCCTGTTTCCGCAAATACTGGTTCAGGCTATTGCCATGCAACTGCACAATCCGCCACTGCGGCGCACCTTCCGCATTCAGGGTCCAGAAGCCCAACCAAGCATTTTGCAGGCAGACCCACAACAAATGATGATTGACTTCTTTCAGTAATACCCAGGTGTGCTCATCTTTTACAGGGCCCGCGAACAGTCCACCGAACACAGGATTATCGGCGGCCACTGCAGAACGGACCTGCTGTGCCAGCCACTCGTCGGTGAGCGTGGCCGGTTTTTGAGAGAAAAAGCCACGAGCCCGTTTCCGATGGTAGCGATAGAGGACATAGAATCCGACGAGCAGCGCCACAAAACTCAACAACACGATGCTGATCATGACGGAAGGATACGTCGCGGAACCGATTTCTACGCTCTTTGATGCCAGCACGTCTGTCCACAGCAACATGGCTAAAAGAGCCGGTCAGCCCGGCGCACCAAAATACGGCGCCAGTGTTTTACATCCTGCAAACTGACCCCATACTGACAGGCGATGTCCCCGGCCTGATCGGGTCTCGCGCGATACGCCGCCAAAGCAATCATGGCCTTGACCGACGGGTCGGGCTGCCAGTGTCCTGACTTCGATCTCGCACGGCGGGGATAGAGACGCCAAGCGTTCTCCAACAAGGTACGCCAGCAGGACTTCACCAGACTAGCGTCCACCCGTAATTCCTGTGCCAGGCTTTCAAAAGACCATTGCGGTTTTCTCACCGCGAGCAGCGCCAGAGTAGTGCAAAGCTGGCGTGAAGACGATGTCATGAAAGCCACCATAACTGATTCCTCTTAAAAAAAAGGTGGTGAAAGCACCAGGAAGGCATGTTGTCCCCCACTATCGCGTTCCGATGATTTGCTGTTGATCCTGCCGCGCATCATGATAACCCTCCAGAAAGGCATAGAGCTGCATGCTTGGCAAAGGACAGGCCACTTTTGAATACCTTTCCTGCCCCGCTGAAATCGCCAGTTGAAAAGCACAGCCAGGATGTGTTAGCGCCCAGTCATACCCTGCCTTCCTGGCCCTCTCGCGCCGAAGCTTGCTGGCAATTCCACCGATCCTGTACCACAGCAGGAATATCCCGCCAAGCACAAAAACGCCTTCTGCCAGATCGCCGACCAGTGACGGAGCGCTCATGACGCCGAAAGCTCACCGTAAAAAGGCGGGTTACAGGCCTCGTCCCCCATTTCCCCGGTGCGGATGCGAATGGCTTCCGAGACATTCAACACAAAAATCTTCCCGTCTCCATCCTTGCCGGTGCGTGCTTCCTTAACCACTGCCGCAATGGCATCATCCAGCCTTTCATCACTGATGACCGCTTCGATTTTTATCCTGGCGATAAAATCAGAAACATACGTATGGCCTCGATAAATTTGAGAATGGCCTTTGCGCTGTTCAAAACCCGTGACTTCGGTAACCGTCATCCCCCGTATACCGATAGTGGCCAGTGCATCACAAATGTCATCCAGCTTGAATGGTCTGATAATGGCGGATAACTGTTTCATGGCGACACCTCATACGCAGACTTGAGACTTCACAAAAGGTACCTATCGGTCCTATGGTTAAAACAGAAACCCAGTTTCGAATAGCGCGCGAGCCTGTGTAGGATTATTCCCTTGCGGACCGAAGACATCACCCTGGGTATAGCTGCTTGCCTGCACATAGGAAAACTCAGCGCGGGCGAAGAAATCGTGATCCTGGTAGGTGGGCGTCACGGTGATGGACCACGCCTTACTACCAGGTCCATACATCAGATTAACCGCGCCATCGGTGGCATTGCCGGTGCTCGCAATGTACTCGGCCCGGGCGGCCAGGGTAACGTGGGGGGTGAGGGCATAACTCGCCAGAATGGCCGCGCCTCTGGTCCCCGTGCCGCGTTCCACGCCGATAGCGGGATTGGCCGACACCTGGGTGTACTGGAGGTAGGGCTGAATCATCCATGGGCCCGAGCTATAGGTATAGATCAGGTTGTAGATGTCGCTGTTGTTTTGATAAACCGGGGTGGCGAGTGTGGAATAACCCGTCTGTCCCGCATTGCCCATGCCCACGAAACTCACGGTGTTGGCGGAGTTAATGGTGTAGGACAGGTCGCCGGAAAGCCAGTTGAAGCGATTGGAGTAGAAACCGTCACTCCATGCGAGAGAGGCGCTCAATGGCCCCGCGCTGTAGTTGACTTGCACCCCGCGATTGACGGCGTTTTCCTGGTTCCACAACAAGCCGCGCTCGATGTTCATATTCTCGAAAGTGAAGGTGTATTCCGCGCCGATCAGGGTGGGGAGTTTGCCGATCAGCACCGAGAAGTTTTTGGTGGGAGCGATCTTCAGATAGGCCTGTGGCAAGGCACCATAATAGTCGGCGGTGGTGGCTCCCGTGGAAAGGAAAGGCGTGCCCAGGGCAGGCATATTGTAGGCACCGGCCTGGAGGAAGAACTGGATCAGCCCGTGTGTCTTCTGGATGAAGATCTGGCCATTGCTGATATCGGCGTGGGTGAGCCGATCACCGGGGACTCGGTTGTCCTGCCAGACGCCCATGCCGCTCATCACGCCGGTAATGTCCAGTTTTCCTAGCGGGCCGGCATTAAACTGAAAAGGAGATGGTGACTGCAGCGGTCCGGTCATCGCTGGCATCGGCAGGGGCGCGGCTTGAACAGTGTCCGATACCAGAGCCAGTGTGGATAACACTGCGACAGCAAGGATTGTTAAACTCCTCTTGCTGCTGGTGCGAGGGGCTTTTTTCGTGGTGAAGCGGTTCATCATGTTTCTCCAATTGCGTAAAAGAGGCCTGTACACCAGGTATGACTGGCGCGATCGCGTAGCCAATAAATGTGAAAATTTATTGGCCGTTGAATATTGGTATTGCGGTAAAAGGTGGCGTTTCCGAATAAAAAGCCACCACCTCATCTTTTACCCGGCGCACGGGATGGATCACCCACTGTTGGCCGTGGTGGATCTGAAGACGTGTCCAGGCATCCCGACGCAATTTCCGGTCGAATTTTCCAGAACGCAGAAATGTCCCCAAAAGTGCCCCCTTGTGCAAGCGCAGGAGCACATCCGGAATTCGTCCATCGGCAATGAGCGTGGTCGCACCAGAGCGCGCCGCATGGGTGGCGGCGTGTATTTTGGTGAGCATCCCGCCGGTACCCACGGTGCCACCGCTTCCACCCGCCATATGCTCATACCGTGGGTCACCCGCCATACCTTCCGTGATCATTTCGGCATCAGGCCGTGCGCGCGGGTCCGCTGTAAATAGCCCTGATTGATCAGTCAGCAATACCATCAGGTCGGCATGCCAGACGTTGCTGACCAGGGCGGCCAAATGGTCGTTGTTGCCCAGAGCATTATCCAGATCGACGATCGCATCGTTCTCATTGATAATGGGCAACATCTGCATTCTCAAGAGCATTTCGATGGCGGACCGAGTCTTCTTGAGGCGCTTCCGATCTCTGAAGTTATCGCGCGTCAGCAGTATTTGCCCGCAATGCGTCCCTCCCTCGGCCAGGAGATTCTCATAAGCATGAATCAGGGCGGATTGCTCCACGCTGGCCGCCGCCTGACGCTCTTCGGCG
>DAIAVG010000031.1 GCA_027445725.1 Acidithiobacillus sp. | reverse complement strand
TTTGAGAAGCATCCAATTCGCTGCCCTCTGCCGAGTTGGCTCGCTCGCTGTTCGCACACAGGTAAATTTTTCATGGGTCACAAATTCTTCCTGAGCATTGAGACCTTGGCAAAGAGGTCCTGATGACTGCACAACGCATTGATGGCAAAGCTATAGCAAAAAAAATACAGGCGGATGTCACTCGTCGCAGTCAGGCATTTCTTCAGCGTTATGGACGCTCCCCCGGTCTTGCGGTAGTGCTAGTCGGGGCCGATCCTGCGTCTCAGGTCTATGTGCAGAAAAAGCGGGATACCTGTGCTTCTGTAGGTATTAGCTCTTTTTCTGCCAATCTTCCTGTAGACAGCACGCCACAACAGCTCCTGGCCCATATTACCGAACTAAACGCTAATAATGCCGTGGATGGCATTCTGGTACAGTTGCCCCTTCCGTCGCATTTTGATCCTGAAGAAATCATTGAGGCCATTGCCGTCGAAAAGGATGTCGATGGTTTTCACCCCTATAATGTGGGCCGCCTTGCGCTGCGCGCGCCTTTGCTGCGCTCCTGTACGCCCGCCGGCATCATGACTTTGCTTCAGGAAACCGGCATAGAGGTCAGAGGGAAAGAAGCGGTGATTGTCGGCGCATCCAACATTGTCGGGCGGCCCATGGCACTGGAACTCCTCCTGGCCGGGGCGACGGTGACCGTCTGCCACCGCTTCACCCGCGATCTCGCAGCCCATGTGGGACGCGCCGAACTGCTCATCGCGGCGGCAGGCAAACCGGGACTGATACCCGGCGAGTGGATTCGTGAGGGGGCAGTGGTCATCGATGTAGGAATTAATCGTCTTCCGGACGGGCGTCTTACCGGCGATGTGGACTTTGCTGGCGCAGAGCAACGTGCGGCGTGGATCACTCCGGTCCCCGGTGGGGTCGGACCCATGACGGTAGTCACACTCTTGCAGAACACCCTGATTGCGGCAGAGCAACGCATGGGGATAAGCACATGAATGAGACACCTGCCCCGCAAAAAGCTGATGCGGCGCCCTCTCTGGATAATCCCGATCTCTATTTCAACCGTGATCTCAGCGTCCTCGAATTTAACCGGCGGGTACTGGCCCTCGCAGATGATCCACATGTGCCCCTGCTGGAGCGTTTACGTTATCTGACCATCGTTTCCAACAATCTGGACGAATTTTTTGAAGTACGCATGGCAGGGCTTCTCCAGCGGCGCAAGTTCGGCGCCGGCCCCTCGGGGCCGGATATGCTCGGACCCAATCGCGAAATTGAAGCCGTAGCCAAAATGGCCCACGAAATCATCTCTGCGCAGTATCGCTGCCTGAATCAACGACTGCTACCCGCCCTGGCCAAAGAAGGTATCCGCCTGTTGCGTCGATGCGAGTGGCGAGCCGCCCAAAAACGTTGGATCAGCAATTATTTCCAGACCGAGGTGATGCCCCTGCTCACCCCGTTAAGCCTCGACCCGGCCCATCCTTTTCCCAAGGTACAGAATAAGGGGCTGAATTTCGCCATCGTTCTGGAGGGTCAGGATGCTTATGGGCGACGCAGCCCTATCGCCATTGTGCAGGCGCCGCGCATTCTCCCTCGCATCATCCAGATTCCGGAACATCTGGCGGGTCCCAATGATTTCGTGTTTCTCTCCTCTATCATTCACGAACATGTGCAAACGCTCTTTCCGGGCCTGACCATTCAGGGTTTTTATCAGTTCCGGGTAACTCGCAACAGTGAACTCTTTGTGGATGAGGAGGAGGTGGATAATCTCCTCAATGCGTTGGCCGATGAATTACCGATGCGCCCTTTTGGCGAGGCAGTACGACTGGAAGTCGCCAATAACTGTCCGCGCGAGGTGGTCGACTATCTTCTGAAGCATTTTGAGCTTGGTGAGGATAATCTTTATTCGCTGCTGGGACCCGTGAATCTGTCACGGCTGGCAGCCATCATCGACATGGTCCCCCGCCCCGACCTGCTTTTCCCGCCTTTTGTGCCGGGACTACCATCGGCTTGTTCCCGCCCGGAGAATATATTCGCGCAACTGCGCGAGGCGCCCATTCTTCTCCACCACCCATACCAGAGCTTCAATCCAGTTCTGGATTTCCTCCGCCAAGCGGCCAGCGATCCGCAGGTCATCGGTATCAAGCAGACGTTGTACCGCACCACCCCGGACTCTCCCATTATTGATACGCTGATAGAAGCGGCCATGACGGGCAAACAGGTCACGGCCGTGGTCGAACTCAAGGCGCGTTTTGATGAAGCCAATAACATCCGCATGGCGGAGCGCTTGGAAGAGGTGGGTGTGCAGGTAGTATACGGCGTGGTCAACCACAAGGTCCATGCCAAGATGATATTGATCTTGCGCCGTGAGGAGGAGGGGATTCGCCTTTACGGGCATCTGGGTACTGGCAATTATCATCCCCGCAATGCGCGGATTTATACCGATCTCAGCCTGCTCACCGCAAATCCTGACATCACGGCGGACATGAATGACCTGTTCATGCACATCACCGGTATGGGCAAGGCGCCGCAACTGCGTTGCCTGCTGCAAAGTCCCTTTACAATGTTCAGCGGGATACGTGATGCCATTGTGGCGGAGACTCAGCACGGCGTGAAGGGCCGCATCATCGCGCGGGTGAATGCGCTGGTCGAGCCAGACCTGATTCGCGCCCTGTACCGGGCCTCCCAGGCTGGAGTGGAAATCGACCTGGTGGTACGCGGCGCCTGTGCCTTACGTCCCGGCATACCGGGCGTCTCTGAGCATATCCGGGTACGTTCCATTGTCGGTCGTTTTCTCGAACACAGCCGCGTCTATTACTTCGGGAATGGCGGACATCCCAAGCTTTGGATATCCAGTGCCGACTGGATGGGACGCAATTTCTTTCGCCGCCTGGAAGTGGCGATACCCATTTTCGACCCCGACTTGCGCGCACGCGTACTCAGGGAAACCCTTCAGCTGTACTTGGAGGATGATTGTAACGCTTGGGCCATGCGTGCCGATGGTGCTTATGATTTTCTGCGTAAGACCCCGGATGCCGCCTGTAAATCGGCTCAGGACCGCTTACTGGAACACTATGACAGGAGTAGTCACCATGCGTGACACGGTTTCGTCGTGATCCGGGTTCTGGTGCTCAACAGTAAGGGAGGTACCGGAAAGACGACAGTTGCCACCAACCTCGCCAGTTTGCTGGCACTGCGCGGCTCGGTACTTCTCGCTGACCTGGATCCACAGCACTCGTCCAGTACCTGGGCCGAGCGGCGGTCGGAGCACTTACCAAAGCTATCCGTCATTGCCGATGCTGACCGGGATTTCCGCGATTATCCGCCGAGTGATTTCATCGTCTTTGATGCCCCTGCTGGTCTGAAAAAAGGGCGCCTGGAAGACATGCTGGATAAGGTGGAGGCGCTGCTGGTACCCATCGGCCCCTCTTCTTTCGATATGGACGCCAGCCGTCTTTTCCTGGAAAAACTGGATGAGATTAAACGCTTTCGTAAGGGTAAAGTGCGCATGGGCGTTATTGCCAACCGCGTGAATACGCGTACCAAGGGCGGACAGCAACTGCAAACGTTTCTGGCAGATTTGCAGTTGCCGGTGGTGGCCACCCTGCGCGATAGCCAACTTTATGTGCGGGCGGCGCAACTGGGCGCGGGCATAGCGGATTTGCGGGCAGCAGAAACCCATGCGGAGTTACCGCAATGGGCGCGGATCCTGCGCTTTGTAACGGAGGGGGGACGTGGAGCAAGAGCTTAAACTACAGATACTCACCCCCTCCCCTGCCGCCTGGGAAAAGATTTGCCAACATCCCCTGCTGGCGCTGGGCACAACACCCCCTTTGCCACTTCACGCTCTCTACTATGATAGCCGTGATGGTGTCTTGCAGCGCGCCAGACTGGCCTACCGTGTGCGTCGGGAAGGGAAAGAGTGGGTAGCCACTCTCAAGGCCGAAGGTCAATCCGCTGGCGGATTGCATCAGCGCCCCGAATGGAACGTCACCGTTTCCTCCTCCGAAGCTGATCTTCGGGTGTTTACCGATACGGATGCTGTAGCGTTACTGGCACCCTTTTTGGATTCGGTCTTGCAAGTCGTTCTCGAAACCCGTTTTGAACGGCTGGAAAGTCGGGTGGATCGCGCGGATGGCAGCCAGATACTGGTCGCACTGGATCGTGGAGAAATCATTGCCAACAGCTTGCGCGAACCGATTCTCGAAGTAGAGCTGGAACTGGTAACAGGAGAGGCTGCCGCGGTATTGGAGATGGGCGCGGAGTTGTGCCGTGATCTGCCACTGCTGCCCGATGGGGAGAGCAAGATGTTCCGGGGCTTGCGTCTCGCCGGACTGATACCGGCCGATGCCAGTGCGATACAGGACAAAACACCACCGCTACGCCACCACGAAAACGCCGGGAAGGCACTCAGCCGCCTGCTGATCCAGCAAATTCAGCAGGCACTCACCGCTGCCAGGCAGCATTGGGCCGGCAGCAGTCCGGATACCTTTCATCAGTTGCGCAAAACCGTCCGCAGCCTGCGCGCCCTGCTGCGTTTCTGCCGAGCCCTGGATCCTGACAAGCGTCTCGGCAGTGCCCGTCAGGAATTGGCGGACTGGTTTCATCAGCAAAATATACGACGTGACCATGAAGTACTCGCCACTTATTGGGAGGCATTGGCCACCGAGACAGGTACCGAGATAGCCCCCCTGCACAGTTGGCTAAGCGCCCAAGCCGAGACCACACCTGCACAGCTCGGCCAGTTTGCCGCCGCGATCCTGAAGCTTTGGGCACTGCTACTGCGCGCAGCGCTATACAGTGATCAGTCCTTACAAGACTATGTGGAAATGCATTTGCGACGCCAGGATCGCCGATTAATGGCTGCGGGAGATGCGGCCAAGACCGTCGCCAGTTTTCACGCCTTGCGCATTCGCATCAAGAACTGGCGCTATGTGATTCTGGCACTTGGCGATATGTGGCCCAGCAAAGACAGCAAAACACTACTCAAAATGCTTTCCGCCTTGCAGGAAATCTCTGGTGCTGTACATGACGCCGACATGGCAGGACAGCATCTGGCGGGGCTGGCTATCAGCCGCAAGCACGGACTCGCCTTTAGTGCGGGGATGCTGATGGGCTATCTCCATGCCCGTGAGAACCGACAACGCAAAAAATTCTCAAAGTATTGGGAGCGGCTGGAGAACGCTTCACGGCCGTGGGGCTGATTCCTTCAGTATTTAATCCAGCCCGTCGCGCTTGTGTTCGGTCACATGACCAATCAAGGCAATTCCGTGGGCCAGGCAACATTGCGGCTCGGGCACGTTGACGATCTATAGCTATCTTTTCAGTTTCCCTGGGGGATTATGGTGAATATATTTAATCTTTACCGGGATGGGAACGCTGTATGACTTCTGCCAGATCACGGGAAAGCCTGGGCTTGCTAGCCAGCATTTTCAAGGCTGCCCCCATCGCCTGCTGACGCGGGGCATCATAGCGCTGCCAGCGGCTGAGGGGTATCGCCAGACGCGCCGCCGTCTGCGGGTTAAGGTCATCCAGACGGCGAATTTGCTCGGCATAGAAGGTATAACCGGAACCGTCCGCTGCATGAAAAACCGTGGGGTTGGCGGCAAAAGCACCGAGTACCGCACGCACCCGGTTGGGCACCCGCCAGTCGAAAGCAGGATGCACCAGCAGATGTTCTGTCTGACGCAAGGTTTGCGGACGTGGCGCGGCAGCTTGTACGGCAAACCACTTATCAATTACCAGCGGGTATTCGTGCCACTTTCGGTAAAAGTCGAGCAGGATATCCTCGGCATCATGGTGCGGGTGTTGCACCAGCAACTGGAACGCCGCCAACCGGTCGGTCATGTTGTCGGTCTGCGCATATTGCTGGCGGGCGTGCAGGGTCATCTCTTCGTGGCTGCCACTCTCACTGGCGATGAGGTAACTCAGGGCCAGATTGCGCAGACGTCGGCGGCCGATAGACAAACCGTCGCGCTGATAGGCGGCGGCAAGATCGTGATACAGGCCCATCCATTCCTTCGCGAACCGCGTGCCGATGGCACGCATCAGCCCGTCACGGGCGCGGTGGATGGCCTCAACGGCGACTACCGGCATCTGTTCGCCGATGTAATCCTCACTGGGGAGAGCCAGCAGTTCGGCACGGAAGGCGGGGTCCACCTGACGGTCAGCCAACGTCGCTTCAATGGCGTTCCGTAAGGCGTCTGGTAATGGGGTGGTCGCCAAATCCGCCACGGCGGCAAGTAAGGCTTCTACGGCGAGGTCCTGAGTGCTCTCCCAGCGATTGAAGGGATCGTCATCGTGGCGCGCCAGAAAATTGCGGGCATCGTCATCCAAGGGGCTTTCCAGACGCACCGGGGCGGAGAAACCGCGCAGAAGGGAGGGGATCACCGGATCAGGCAAGTTCGCAAAGACCCATGACTGCTCTGACTTATCCAGCAATAACACGGTTTCGGAGCCGCCCCCGACACTATCCAGAGGCACACGTTGCCCCAGCGTGTTGAGCAGCGCCATACGTACCGGGATCGGCACCGGCTCTTTAACGGGCTGGCCGGGCGTTGCCGGGGTTTTCTGATGCAGGGTGAGGGTATAGCGGTGCCGGGCGGGATCGTAGCTGCCAGTGGCCCGCAACTGCGGGGTGCCCGCCTGGCTATACCAGCGGCGAAAAGCAGAAAGATCGCGCTGGTTAGCATCTTCCATGGCGGCAACGAAGTCTTCGATAGTTACCGCATGGCCGTCGTGACGCTCGAAATAAAGATCCATGCCCTTCCGAAACTGCACCTTGCCAAGTAGGGTATGAATCATCCGCACCAGTTCGGCGCCTTTTTCATAGACCGTGGCAGTGTAGAAATTGTTGATCTCGGAATAGGCATCGGGCCGCACCGGATGGGCGAGCGGGCCAGCGTCTTCCGGGAACTGAGCGGCACGCAGGCGGCGCACATCGCCAATGCGCTGGACACCGCGGGAATTCTGGTCGGCGCTGAACTCCTGATCGCGAAACACGGTCAGGCCTTCCTTGAGACTCAACTGGAACCAGTCACGCAAAGTCACCCGGTTGCCCGTCCAGTTGTGGAAATATTCATGGGCAATGACCGACTCAATGCCCTGATAGTCGCTGTCCGTAGCGGTCTCCGGGCTGGCGAGCACATATTTAGCATTAAAAATGTTGAGGCCTTTGTTCTCCATCGCGCCCATATTGAAGCTGTCGGTAGCGACAATCATGTAGCGGTCCAGATCGTATTCCCGGCCATAGACTTCTTCGTCCCAGCGCATGGCGCGCTTGAGGCTGTCCATGGCCTGGGCGCAGGCGCCGGTGTCGCGTTCGGCCACGTAGATTTCCAGGGTCACGTTCCGTCCGGAAGCGGTACGGTACTGATCGCGGACCACCGCCAGATCACCGGCCACCATGGCGAAGAGATAGGCAGGCTTGGGATAGGGATCTTCCCACCGGGCCCAGTGCCAGCCGCCCTCTTCATCACCCGTGGCCATACAGTTGCCATTGGCGAGTAGCACCGGGCAATTTTTTTGCGGGGCGTGCAGGGTGACCGTGAAGCGGGCGAGGCAGTCAGGACGATCCAGATAATAGGTGATGCGCCGAAAACCCTCCGCCTCACATTGGGTCAGGAACTGCCCGCCCGCATGGTAGAGTCCGGAAAGAGAGGTGTTAGCCGTAGGATGAATGCGCACCCGGCTCTCCAGAATGAAGGCTTCCGGAGGATTCAGCAGCAGTAAACCAGCATCGGTCTGTCGATACTCGCTTTCTGCCAGCACCTGGCCATCCCGTTGGAGGTTCAACAACTCCAGAGACTCACCGTCCAGATGCAACTCGGTAACCGGCGCCGGTGCGGTGCGTTGCAAATGGAGGCGGGCATATACCTCGGTATTTTCCGGGTCCAGACGTACATTGAGAGCAACTTCAGAGATCCGATAGCTAGGTGCTTTGTAGTCGCCGCGCTGAATCACTGCCGCGTTTGTCCCGGACATAGTCACTTCTGGCATGCTCCATTTTGCAGGTTACCGATGTGTGCGACAAAATCCTGAAGGCTTTCTTTGTCCAAACCATGTACCAGGGTGGGCTCACCTTTTTGATCACAGTAGATCAAGGTGGGGGTAGCCATTTCACCGCTCTCACTGAGCAGCTTGGTGTTATTTTCCACTGCGCTAATGGTGGCGGCGCCAGGATTTTGAGCCGGTTTAATACCCCCCTCTTCCGTCCCTTCATCAAAGCCCTTTTCGTTCTCCGCCATAGCGATAGCGGGGTTCTTGGCACCGAGAATGGCGGCGGCTTTGGGGCCGCTGCTCCTTTTGAGGAACGCTACCACCACATAACGCACCCTGAGCTTGCCGGCATCAATCAGCGGCTTGGCCTCTTCATAGAACTTGTGGCAGAAAATGCAGTTAGGGTCGACAAAAGCGGTTATCTCCGGCCCGCTGGTACCCAGCACAAAGCTATCAGCATGAGCAGCCTTCCCGGCCATGGTCGCCGCACTCGCCGACTTGGGAATCAGGCCGAGCTTCATCATCGCCGCGTGCGCTTCATCCTCACCTTGCGTATTCAGGACCGGGCCGGCAACCAAATATTTGCCATCCGCAGTGGCAAAGGCAATAGTCGGATGTCCTTCCAAAGTCACTTCGATCCCGGTTAATCCACCGGGGCCGGGGAACACCTTTTCGGCCTTGGCCTGCCCATGGGTCACGGATTCCAGCAGGCTTTCCGCAGCGCTGAGGCTGACTTCCGTTCCCATGTGGGGCACGACCGCAAAACGTTCCACGACGGCGCCGGTGAGACCTCCGATGATAAAAAGGCCTACGGCCAACACGATGGATTTTTTCTCCATGAGTGAATACTGTCCTTATGTTTTGGTGAGATGTAATGACGACATGCAGCGATTCTAAACCGGTGTCCGTGGTAAAAGCCAGATGACCCCATCAGTAAGGCCGCTCCGGGAAATTCGGTGAAACTTCAGCGACAGGAATAACGTCTGCTTCAAGACAAAGATATGTTGTGGCTATTGACCAACAATCTTGCAGGCAGTTAATTTCATGGCGGACTTTGTGGGTATATTTACCACGCACACGGAACTGGCCGGATGACGACCATTGTTTCCGAATACTCACTTCCCATCACCAAGGAGAACCCATGCGTTTACCAACCACCTTATCTGCCGCCATCCTGCTGGCCAGCAGCGCCATCGCTCCTGCCTACGGAGCACAGCATTTCACTGTGGGCAATATGCCTTCCTATTACCAAGGCACATTCGGTACCAACAGCAACATCAACATCTTCTACGATGCCACCTACCTCCAATTTCAGAATAATACGTTGCGCCTCAAACTGACGGTACCCTACATCTCGGTATCGGGCTTGCCGCAAGGGGCGCAACTCGCTGGCGGGGGCATCGCCATCCGTTCGGGCACGACCAACACCCACTCCGCTAGCGGCCTCGGTGACATCTGGTTTGCTGCACATTACACGGCTTATCACGGAGCCGGGCTACTACCTGCTGTGGTGCCTTATGTGAAAATCAAATTTGGCACGGCTTCCTCTTCGCAGGGACTAGGTACCGGACGTAACGACTATGAGGTCGGTTTGGGCCTGGATGAGACTATCGGAACGCGCATCTTTCCATTTGTCCACCTGGGATATCGCTTTGTCGGAAAACCAGCAGGACAAAACTTGCGCAACATCCTCACCTACGATGCCGGTTCCAGCTTCGCGGTAACGGGAAGCAATGTGCTGACCGCGATGTATTCTGGGTCCCAGTCCGAGCAACCAGGTTATTCCGGACCGTCGGATTTGATCCTGGCATGGAACTATGATGTTACTCGCGCTGGAAGCGGGTTTCAGGTTTATGCGGACAAGGGACTAAGCAATGGCAGCGCCGATTATGGCGTTGGAGTGGGTGCGCAGATCGTCTTTTGAGCAAACTATCGGTCTAGCAGCCTGTCGGACTTTCACGGGCCAGCCTATTGAGGTATAATTATTTATAATTCAATATGATGAGTGAACGATGGCCCACTTTATCGACCCCGACCGCAAGACCAGTTATCTCCTGCCTCCGTCCATGGAGGACTGGTTACCCGAAGGGCATCTTGCCCGCTTTATCGTCGAGGTGATTGAGCAGCTGGACCTCTCCCGATTGGTTAAGCAATATGCTGGCCGAGGCTGTAAGGCCTATCATCCGGCAACATTGCTGGCGATTTTAGTCTACGGTTATGCCAACGGGGTGTTCTCCAGCCGCAAGCTGGAACAGGCCACCTATGATTCTGTAGCCTTCCGTTATCTCGCTGCAGGCGGCCATCCCGATCACGACACGCTGGCGAACTTCCGCCGCCGTTTCCTGGGCGAACTGGAAAACTTGTTCGTGCAAGTGCTGGAGCTGGCCCAGGAGATGAAGCTGCTGAAGGTGGGCCGGGTGTGCCTGGATGGCACCAAGATTCACGCCAACGCCTCCAAGCATCAAGCTCTGTCCCACGCCCATATCGAACAGATGGAGCGGCAGTTGAAGGCCGAAGTGCAGGAATTGTTCGCGCT
>DAIAVG010000030.1 GCA_027445725.1 Acidithiobacillus sp. | reverse complement strand
GACGGCATCCCAATCGTCATCCTTCATCCGCAGCAGCAATTGGTCGCGGGTGATGCCCGCGTTGTTTACCAAGATGGTCGGCGCACCGTGGGATGCCTGTATCTGCGCGAGCACGGCGGACATGGCCGCATCATCGGTGACATCCAGTGCCACCCCGGCGCCGCGAATACCATGCGCTGCCAGATCTGCACTGATCCGTTCTGCACCAGCAGGCGTGGTTGCCGTGGCGACAACCTGTGCGCCCTGCCTGCCGAGCACGCGGGTGATCTCCTGTCCGATGCCGCGACTGCCGCCGGTGATCAGGGCCAACTGACCCTCTAAAGATCCCGCCATTAGATCACCTCCAGGGTGGCCTTGAGGCTTTTGCCATCTTCGATGTGGAGCATGGTCAGATCAGGCTCAATACGCTTCCCCAACCCCGACAGCACGCGACCTGGCCCCATTTCCACGAAAGTCATAGCCCCCTGTCGGGCGAGATGACGAATCGTGTCGGTCCAGCGTACCGGCGAATACAACTGCTTAGCAAGGGCGGCACGAATGGAATCAGGCGTGTTGTGGCTTTGCACATCGGCGTTATGCACCACCATCGCCTTGGGGCTGCGGAACTGCACAGATTCCAGAGTGGTCTGAAAATGTTCGGCAGCCGGTATCATCAGGCTGCAATGACTGGGCACACTGACCGGAAGCACGACAACGCGCTTCGCGCCGGCTGCACGCGCCGACTCTACCAGGCGCTCAATGGCGGCCTGATTACCTGCGGCCACCACCTGTCCGGGCGCGTTGAAATTAGCCGCTGCGAGCACTTCACCTCGTGCTTCCTGAGCACAAAGTTGTTTCACCTCATCATCGCCGAGACCAATGATGGCAGCCATGGCACCCACACCTTCCGGCACCGCTTCCTGCATCAGACGACCGCGCTCAGCGACCAGACGTACTGCATCCGGGAAGTCCACCGCATCTGCGACCACCAAGGCCGTGTATTCACCCAGAGAGTGTCCGGCGACAAAGTCGGGGAAGACACCGCCCTCCTCTTCCCAGACCCGATAAACGGCGTACCCGGCAGCCAGCATCACCGGCTGCGTCCAGCGCGTCTGATTGAGTTTTTCGACAGGGCCATCCTGAGTAAGCGACCACAGGTCCTCGCCCAACTGGGCAGAAGCTTCTGCAAAAACCGCCTTGACCGACGGATGACTGGTGGCCAGGTCAGCCAGCATGTTCAAAGACTGCGAACCCTGACCGGGAAAAACAAAGGCGATAGAGCCGTGCAAGCGAACCTCCTCTCAGTACAAATTGGTATGCAGGCGTTCAGCCCCAACGCAGGAGGGCTGATCCCCAAGTAAACCCACCCCCGAACGCCTCCAGCAGGAGACGCTGCCCCGGCTGAAAGCAACGACGTCGGGCGGCTTCATCCAGCGCTAAAGGTACCGAAGCTGCGGAAGTATTACCATGATGCTCTACAGTCGTCACCACCCGCTCCATAGGCAGGCCTAACTTATCGGCCGTCGCCTGGATAATTCGGATATTGGCCTGGTGTGGCACCAGCCAGTCGATGTCCTCTGGTGTCAGGGCATTTACTGCGAGCGTTTCCTGCACAATCTCACCCAGGGTACGCACAGCCATGCGGAACACCGCGTTGCCCTGCATGGTCATCCGTGTCTCGCCACCAGGCACCTGTAGTAAGTCGGCATAGGCACCGTCAGCATGAATGTGCGTGGAGATAATACCGGGCTCGTCGCTGGCGCTGAGGATTACAGCACCGGCACCGTCACCAAAAAGAATACAGGTGCCGCGATCTGTCCAGTCGACGATGCGGGACATACTCTCTACGCCAATGACCAGCGCATGCCGCGCCCCGCCGCTGCGGATAAAACGATCGGCGGTCGCCAGCGCATAGATAAAGCCGGTACAAACCGCCTGAATATCAAAGGCTGGCGCACCATGGTTTCCCAAGCGGGCCTGCAGCAGACAGGCGGTACTGGGGAATATCTGGTCCGGGGTGGTCGTCGCGACAATAATGAGGTCTAAATCCTCCGCCCAAAGACCGGCATCCGCCAGCACCTGGCGCGCCGCCGCTTCCGCCATGTCTACTGTTTTTTCGTCGGGAGCGGCGATATGCCGGGAGCGGATGCCGGTGCGCGCAAAGATCCAGGCATCACTGGTATCCACCATCTGCTCCAGGTCATGGTTGCTGAGGATACGTTCTGGCAGATAGCCACCAGTGGCGACAATGCGGCTAAAAATGGGTTTCACGCGCTGTTTCGCACCGCTGAAGCGAGATTTTCCTGAATCACCTCGGCAATATGCAGGGTCAGGCGATGCTTGGCTTCGGCGATAGCCACCTCCACGGCACAGGCAAAGGCAAAGCGGTCGGCGTTTCCGTGACTTTTAATGACAATGCCATTCAGCCCCAATAGGGTGGCACCATTGTACTGACGAGAGTCGAGGCGGCGCCGCAAACGTTGCAAGATCGGACGATTGACCAAATACGCAATGCGCCCATACCAACCATGGGTATAGCTGGCACGCAGTTCCTGGCTGATCATCCCCGCCAGTCCTTCAGAGGTCTTGAGCGCTACATTACCCACAAAGCCATCACAAACCACCACATCAGCAACGCCCCGATAAATATCGGAACCTTCCACATTGCCAACAAAATTCAGCTTGGCAGCCCGCAGGAGCAGCGCGGCTTCTTTGACCTGCTCATTGCCCTTGATATCTTCAGAGCCGATATTGAGCAAGCCAACCCTCGGTTTGGCAAGGCCCATGACGCGCTCGGCGAGTATCGAGCCCATGACGGCGAACTGCAGGAGATGTTCCGGATGACAATCGACATTGGCGCCCAAATCCAGGGCGAGGAAACGGCCTGTCGTCGTCGGCAGAAACGCGGCAATAGCCGGTCGGTCTATGCCGGGAATGGTGCGAAGAAACACTTTACCAAGCGCCATCAGCGCACCAGTATTACCCGCACTGACCACCGCATCGACATGCCCTTCCCGCAACAGGCCGATGGCGACATGCATGGACGAGTCCCGTTTGCCGCGTAAGGCCTGTGACGGTGCCTCATCCATCGCCACCACCTGACTGGCGTGATGTACCACGATCTGCGCCGAGCCTTGCAGGTGTGATCGCGCGAGCTCCGCCTGGAGGATATTCGTATCGCCGACCATGTGAAAAATGACATCAGGGTACTCCCTGAGCAGATCACGGATGGCAAGAACCACCGTCGACGGCCCGGAATCACCGCTCATGGCATCTACCGCAATATGCGGCATCGCGAAGCCCCCAGGACGCTCTGATGCAATGGCGTGGTCAGGCTTCGACCGCCTTCTTCACAATCTCGCGACCTTTATAGAAACCACATTCCGGGCACACATGATGGGGCAGCTTTGCTGCACCGCAATGGGCACATACGGAACGGTTCACTGTTACCAAAAAATCGTGGGCGCGTCGCATGTCACGACGTGAACGGGAAGTTTTACTTTGTGGAACGGCCATGACTCACTTTCTCCCAATCTGTATCAAGATGTACTGCACTTCATTTGCCAACCGTTAACGGCTCAAGCCCCGAAACCGGACATACGCCTGACTTCCACTCCGCACAGCGAGGAATCATGGGCAGGGCCAGTAGTACTTCATCCTCTAGCCAACTTTGCTGAGCGACAACGCCATTTTCGGCAAGAACCACCTCCAACTCAGGATCCAGCGCGGTCACTGCGGACTCCCGTTCTGCCAACCCGCTGTGCACGGTTACGGAAAGCTGTAACGGCATAGCACCCATGCAGCGTTCGCAGCGAATCTCACCAAGCACCTCTATACGGCCATCGGCGGCAATCACCTGCCCCCTGCGGATCAGATCAAGGTATACACTCACCGCCTGTACGCTGACCAGCGCCTCGCCTAAGCGCGACCATAAGCGCGGATCAATGACGCCCTCCAGCCTGTCACCATGGACAGACACCCGGGCAAGTGGCAGGCTAGACGCTTTGGCGGAAAACATAAGCGCGGCATATTAGCGATCGCGGCGCTGCAAGTAAAGCGTTTGCCGACGACTTTTCCTCTCCATTCGGCATATTAATGCGCAGAGTGAAATATCCCTAATGATTATCACGGACTATCGCAGCCACTGCCATCTCCGCACCGAACAAAACAATCGCCCAGGCCATATATAACCAGAGGAGAAAGATAGGAAAGGCACCCAAAGCGCCATATATGGTTTCAAAGGTTGAAAATCGCAGATAACCCGCCAACGCCATCTTGGCGGCTTCAAACAAGATGGCGGCGGATACCCCGCCAACAAAGACATCCCGCCAGCGCGTAACCGCCGAGGGCAGTATTTTGTAGAGCACTGACATCATCACGGTGACCACCAGAAGGGTAAGCAGATGACTCAAAACGGGGGGCAAGACCGGGATATATGCCAGGTAGGCGAGTAAGGGCTGCAGGGGACCCAGCAGAGGCAGGATGAATGCAAAGCTGAGCGGGCCTAGCACAAGCATAGCCACGTAGCGTAAAACGCGACACCACAGGCAAGTCGGAGTGACGCCCCAGATGGCGTTGAAATGTCGCTCTACCTCATGAAGCAGAAAAATCGCGGTAACGCCTAATCCTGACACGCCAAACAGACCCAATTGCGCTCCGCGCGCTGCGAGGCGGTTTACCTGACGCAGAATCGCATCCCCCGTTCGCGGGACAAAACTGTGCAAAATCAGATGATCAACCTGGGCACGGTGGAGCAGGCTGAACCCCACCAGATTCCACAGACTGAAGACCAGTACAGCCAGCGGTATCAAACCAAAAAGCGTGGTATAAGCGAGCAATCCCGCACGGTCGGTACAGTCGTCAAGCCAAAAGCTATGCCACGCACGATATACTCGGTGGACTATGCGTTGCCAGCGGTTGGCATTTTCTTTGGGAACGGGTTCTAGCACCTTGTCTTTCTGACGAAAGCATTGCCGCGGCGGTATTTTTACGGTCATCACGATTTCTCCGCAGCCAGACAAAGGCGTATGAAAGGGATGGTCACTTCTCGTTGTTGCTCCCAACTCCGGGCATCCAGCACACTCAACAAGTGATCCAGCGCACCGAGATCGCGCGGATAATGCCGTAATAGATAATGAGCGGCGTCCACGCCAATCTGTAGGCCGCGGCGCTGCGCCATTTCCTGCAAAATGACACTTCTCTCCGCATCACTGGGGAAACGCAGAGCGTATTGCAAACCCGCACTCACCCGACTTGCCCAGTCCGGGAGCACCCAGTCAGTGAACTGCGGTGACCGTCGACTGGCAAGGAGCATCGGTTGCCCGCGACCCATGCGTTCATTATAGAGATCGAAGAAAAAAGTTTCCTTATCGCGCTGACCCGACCAGCTTTCAACATTGTCCAGACACAACAGAGGAGCCTCTGCCAGACTGGAGAACGTCCCTGGAGCCGTTATTGCGTTGAACGGATTGGTGACATCACCGCAGTCTATATAAGGTACCCATCCGGCAACCGCGGCGGCTGCCCCCAGCAGTACATGACTTTTACCCACTCCACCCGGCCCATAAAGGTAAAGACAGATGCTCTGCGGTTCAGCCACCAGGTTCAGCACCGCACGCAGCGCCTCCGCGTTCGGATGGGGATAATATCCTTCCAGCGTTGCTTGTGACTTCACCCCCAAGGGGAGAATAAGTTGTCGCATCCCCCTCATGATTCGCTCGCGTCCCCCTCCTGAGCAATCGCCTTGCGGCTCCAGACCCAGACATACTGCCCCCCGGACACAACGGCCATCAGGAACGCCAGAGCGAAGGCTGGCAACAGCGGTATGCGCCAATGGCATGCTGCCTGTAACAACACCAGCACAATGACGATAAACTGTAGCACGGTGTTCCATTTCGACAGCAGCGTCGGGCGGACACTAAATTTTCCGATCAGTAGCAGGTAGAGCAGGCTACCGCCGACGATCAGCAGGTCCCGGGAGATAATGGCAACAGTCATCCACAAAGGAATACGCTGCAACCAGGTCAGCGTGATAACCGTCGTCACTACGAGTAGTTTATCCGCTACCGGATCAAGAACGGCCCCCAAACAGGTCTGAAGATGATAATGGCGGGCTATCCAACCATCCAGTGCATCGGTAATCGCCGCCACCAAAAAAATGATCAGGGCCACGGCAAAAAACCCCTTTGCCAGTGCGTAGAAGATCACTGGCACCAGAAAGAGTCGTAACAAGGTCAACAGATTCGGCAGATTCATCGCAGTGAAGCTAGGCAAGGGTGCGATGACTGTCAAGAAAAATCGAGGGCACAGTCAGCACTCAAACGATAGGGAGGTCGTTTGCAGGTAGCTCTGCCACTGACTACAATCTACCGAAGTTGGTTCAGTTCTAAACTTGAAATCAGGAGAATAGCGAATGTCCGAATACAGCGTGCGCGAAGAATTAAGGCCCAGCGGGCTGGATGGCATTTCCGATGCCCAGATTAATGATCACTGGGGGCTTTATGTTGGTTATGTCAATCAAAGCAATGCATTGCGCAAAGAGCTTGCGGAAATGCGTGCTGCTGGTAAAACGGGATCACTCACCTATGCAGACCGTCGCCGACGCTTTGGCTTTGAATATAATGGCATGGTTTTACACGAGTACTATTTTGCCCAGTTGAAGCCCGGCAGCAGCATCGATCAGGCACCTGGCTTTAAGGCAGCGGTCACTGAGCAGTTTGGCAGCACTGAGGTATGGCATGAGGATCTGATGTCTGCCGCCAAGAGCCGTAGCGTGGGCTGGGCTATCGCCTACTACGATGGCACCACCGGTCAGATGAATAATCACTTTGTCCAGCTTCATGAAGACGGTAATGTGGGCGGTTTTGTGCCGCTGGTGATCGTCGATGTCTTCGAGCATGCCTACATGGTAGACTGGAAAGCGCTCGGTCGCGCCGATTACCTGACCGCCATTCACAAGAACATGAACTGGGGCGTGGTAGAAGCGCGCTTCCAGGCGGCAAAAAGTGGACAGATTTTCAAGCGGTTCTGATCACCTGTAGGGATTTGGCGCATAACAGAGCGGTTCGCCGCTCTTTTTTATTGGACGCGGTTCACCGCACGACTCTGCCGGTTGCCCCCTTTGACAGGCGCCAGAGGCCCTCATACCATGACCAAAACCCCATTGAGGAAGTCGCCGTGGATACCCCGAAACCTTTGACCTATCGCAGTGCCGGAGTGAACATCGATGCTGGCAATGCGTTGGTGGACCGTATCAAGCCCCTTGCCGAAAGTACCCACCGCCCCGGCGTGCTCGGCGGTATTGGCGGTTTCGGCGGACTGTTCGCCCTACCCGGCGGTTATCGCGAGCCGGTACTGGTGTCAGGCACCGATGGGGTGGGCACCAAGCTGTTGCTCGCCCTGGAAGCCAATCGACATGACGGCATCGGCATTGATCTGGTCGCTATGTGTGTCAACGACATCCTCGTCCCCGGCGCTGAGCCCCTCTGGTTCCTCGACTACTATGCCTGCGGGCAGTTGGATAATGCCATAGCCGAAGCGGTTATCACCGGGGTAGCCGAGGGTTGCCGGCAGGCTGGCTGTGCTTTGCTGGGAGGGGAAACTGCAGAAATGCCCGGCATGTACGCGGCTGGGCATTATGATCTTGCGGGCTTTGCGGTGGGTATCGTCGAGAAGTCCGATATCCTGACGGGTGCGGCCTGCCGGGAGGGAGATGCGGTGATTGGCATTGCCTCGTCCGGGCCGCACAGTAACGGCTACTCTCTGATTCGGGAAATTCTCGTACGCAGCGGTGCCCACGCCCATGTCCAGATCAACGGTGAGCCGCTGGTGGATCTGCTGCTGCAACCGACCCGGATTTATGTGAATGCCATTCAGGCCCTGCGCAAGGCGGTTACGGTACACGCCCTCTCTCACATTACCGGCGGCGGATTGGTAGAAAACTTGCCCCGTTCACTGCCCGCAGCGCTTGCCGCTCGCATTGATCCCCAGACCTGGCAAATGCCGGCCATTTTCCAATGGTTACAGGAGCAGGGACAGGTCTCCGTGGAGGAAATGCGGCGGGTTTTCAACATGGGTATCGGCATGGTCGCAATGGTCCCCTGGGAATCCAGGCAGGCCGCCGTGCAATCTATAACAGAGAACGGTGAGCAGGCCTTCGTTGTCGGGCAGTTGGTGCCACGTCAGGACGGTGAGGGAGTACGTTTTCTTGACTAAAAGGCTGGTGATTCTGGTTTCCGGCCGGGGAAGCAACCTGCAAAGCATCCTTGCCGCTTGCCATAGCGGGCAGATACCGGACACGCAAGTCGTTGCCGTCATCAGTAACCGCCCAGCCGCCAGCGCACTGGAACTGGCGATGACGGCAGGCGTTCCTGCCCTTACTGTCGATCATCGGGACTATGGGACCAGGGCAGACTTCGATGCCGCACTGCAAAAGCAGATTGACGACTACGCCCCGGATGTCGTGGTGCTGGCTGGGTTCATGCGTCAGCTCACTCCCGCTTTCGTTCAGCACTATGAGGGCAGAATGCTGAACGTCCACCCTTCCCTGCTTCCCGCCTTTCCCGGCTTGCATACCCATGCCCAGGCGCTGGCGCAGGGTGTGTGCTGGCATGGTGCCAGCGTCCATTTTGTTACGGCGGAGTTGGATGCCGGCCCTATTATCATCCAGGCGGCCGTGGCAGTCCTGCCAGCAGATGATGAACAGTCTCTTGCCGCGCGCGTGCTCGACGCAGAACATCGTATTTATCCGCAGGCGCTGGCGTGGCTGCTGGGTGGCCGGGTGGTTCTCGCCGCCGGGCGCGCCCAGTGGCGAGAGCCACCACAGATGGCCACGCGCGAGGCCATTGCCCCTTCTCTGGAGAGTTCCCCATGAGCAAAGATGTTGGCCTGGTGATCGTCGGCACCGAGATACTCTCCGGTAAACGGGAAGACCGCCATTTTCTCCGCAGCCGCCAGCAACTGGCGCGACGCGGTTATGGCGTCGCCTGGTGCCTGATCGTGCCCGATACCCGGGATATTCTGCTGACCCAGTTGCGCTGGGCCATGGTGCAATCCGTGCCGTTTTTCTCCTTTGGCGGTTTAGGCGCAACGCCCGACGACCTGACCCGCGATTGCGCCGCAGCGGCTGCCGGCGTTACCTTGTCCCGACACACTGAGGCGGAGGTGTTGATCCGCCAACAATTCGGCGACGAGGCGGAACCGGTGCGGGTACGGATGGCCGATCTGCCCGCCGGGGCAAGACTGATCCCTAACCCGGTCAATAATGTGCCGGGATTTTCCGTAGGTAATGGATACTTCTTCCCGGGATTTCCGCAAATGGCGGAGCCCATGAGTGACTGGGTGCTGAAGCAGTATTTTCCTCCCTTGGTGGCTGACATAGAGGCACGGGTTCTTTTGCCCAGTGCGCGGGAGGGCAACCTGGTCCCTCTCATGGAAAGCTTTTGTGCTGCCCATCCAGATATACGCTTCTCCAGCCTACCCAGCTTCACTGCGACGGGTCCACAAATCGAGTTGGGTGTGGCGGGGCAAGAGGCGCACGTTCAGGTCGCCATTCGCGACCTGAAGGCGCGCCTGGACCTGATGGGACTCGAAGTTCAGGATCTGAGCCTCCTCGAATCGTAATCAGGCCAGCGACGGCCTTCAGGCAACTTTACCCGGCAAGTAACCGCAAGCCGGGAATATTTGCTGTCATAACGAACTAGACTTGCCTATACGGAGGTGTGCAGTGGCCATTCAACACGTTGACTTGTTGACCATCGGCGCTGGAGGGGGCGCTTATCCCGCCGCTTTTCGACTGGCTAAAGCGGGACGTTCTGTGGTCATGGTGGATTCCAAAGGGGTGATGAGCGGAAACTGTCTTTATGAGGGTTGCGTGCCCTCCAAAGCCGTTCGGGAAACCGCCGAAATCTACCAGTCCCAACAGCGCTTTGCCGAGCGTGGCCTGCCGGGCAGCGTTCGTGTCGATTTCGCGGAAGTCGTCATACATAAGGATGCCGTCCAGGCACGCCGCTATGAACAACACGCCGCCGAACTGGCCGCTACGCCGAATATTAAGCTCATTCAGGGAGATGCGCGACTTCTCAGCCCCCACGAAGTGGCTGTCAGCACGGCAGAGGGCGAACAACGATTCCATTGTGCGCAGATTATTATTGCCAGCGGCTCTGATGTATTCATTCCCCCGATCCCCGGGTCCGAACTCTGTCTCACCAGCCATGATCTGTATAAACCTGACTCTGCCCTCAAAACCCTCCCGGAGCGGATGATTGTCATCGGTGGCGGTTATATCGGTCTGGAAACCGCCACCTTCTTCGCTGCCTTTGGTACCAAGGTCACCCTACTCCAGAAAGGTGAGCAACTCCTCAACGGCATGGATCCGGGCATGGTGGCACTGCTAACGCCGTTGCTGGATCCGGCTATTCGGATCCTCACCGGTGTAGACGTGACGGCAGTGGAAGTGACCCCTGAGGGAGGACGGCGCGTACATTACATCCGCGCGGAAGACGCCGACATACTGGATGGCGACGTTGTTCTGATGGCCGTGGGCAGACGCCCCATTATTCCCGCAGGTACCA
>DAIAVG010000029.1 GCA_027445725.1 Acidithiobacillus sp. | reverse complement strand
TAACCTCATTCGCGAAAATAAGGTGGCGCAGATGTACTCGGTGATCCAGACCGGGCAGAATCAGGGCATGCAAACCCTCGACCAGTGTCTTGCCGACTTGGTACGTGCCCACAAAGTGACCCGCGAAGATGCCCTGCGCCGGGTACAGAACAAAGACAGCTTTATGAATGTGGCCTGAGGATAATTTATGTCGGTACTAGATGATCTGCTGGTCTTGATGGTGGAAAAAAACGGCTCTGACCTTTACCTCACCGTAGGCTCGCCGCCGGTCATGAAAATTGACGGGCGGGCGGTTTCATTGGGGGCAGAGATGCTGAAGCCGGGTCAGGTGCTGAATCTGGCTAAAGAAATTCTGGGCATGGAGCGCTTGCAGGAATTCCAGCAGGAGAAAGAAATTAACATGGCCATTTCCGCGCCCGGGATTGGGCGTTTCCGGGTCAACGGCTTTTTTCAGCGCGGTGAACTGAGCTTTGTCCTGCGCGCCATTAAGACGCAAATTCCCAGTCTGGAGCAGCTCAGGCTACCGCCTATACTGAAAGACTTGGCCATGGCTTCCCGGGGTCTGGTGCTCTTCGTCGGGGCTACCGGTTCTGGTAAAAGTACTTCTCTCGCGTCGATGATCCAGTATCGCAATCAGAATGCGGCGGGCCACATCCTCACGATTGAGGATCCCATCGAATTTCTTCATAAGAATGCGATGTCTATCGTCAATCAGCGCGAAGTGGGTATCGATACCCTGAATTACGAGCGGGCGCTGGAGAACGCTTTGCGTGAGGCGCCAGACGTTATTCTGATCGGCGAAGTGCGCAGTCGGGACACCATGGATCATGCCATGGCGTATGCAGAAACCGGACATTTGTGTATGTCGACCTTACATGCGAACAATGCGAATCAGGCCATTGAACGTATCATCAACTTCTTCCCGGAAGATCGTAAAAAACAATTGTTGATGGACCTTTCGCTCAATTTGCGTGCTGTGGTGTCACAACGCCTGTTGCCGATCAAGGGGCAGGGCGGGCGAGTGGCCGCGATGGAGGTGCTGATCAATACCCCGGCCATTGCCGATTTGATCTACAAGGGTGAAGTGGGCTTGCTGAAAGACGCCATGGCGCGGACGAATGATGTCGGTATGCAGACTTTTGATCAGAGTCTGCTGCAACTATTTATGGATGGGTTGGTGGAATATGAGGATGCCCTGCGCGGAGCCGATTCGCAGAATGACCTGCGCCTTGCCATCAAGCAGGCATGCATGCGGCGTGGCGTAGAAGACCCTGGTGCCAGTACTTCTGCAGAAGGACAGTGGCGCATACAGTCTTGAGCGGCTGGTGGGCCCTGCTGGCCGCGTGGTCAGTCTTGCTAGCCTGGCTGATATTGGTCCTTGGGCGGGGTGCCTTTTGGCGGGCAGATCAGCGTCTTCCCCTCAGAGCAAATGGCGCGCCGCGAACCTGGCCGGAAGTGACTGCGGTGGTGCCTGCGCGCAATGAAGCAGAGGGTATTGGTGACTGTGTAACGGCTTTGCTAAGGCAGGATTATCCCGGTGTGCTGCGCGTCATCGTGGTGGATGACCAGAGCAGTGACGGCACCGCAGAGTGTGCCCGAGAAGCGGCATATCGAGTGGATGCTGCCCCCCGTTTGGAGGTGCTGAGCGGCGCGCCGTTGCCGGAAAACTGGGCGGGTAAAGTCTGGGCCATGGCCCAGGGGGTGACCGCGGCGGGTTTGGTGCCGCTGCTCTGGTTCACCGACGGCGATATTGTGCACGGGCCGGATGTCCTGCAACGCCTCGTCACCCAGATAGAGGACCAAGACCGGTCACTGGTCTCTTTGATGGTGATGCTCTCTTGTCGCAGTTTTTGGGAGCGTCTTCTGATTCCTCCCTTCATCTTCTTCTTCCAGATGCTGTATCCCTTTCCCTGGGTCAATAACCCGCGCCGGGCGCTGGCTGGCGCTGCCGGGGGGTGCATGCTGCTGCGTCGGGAGGCCCTCGAAAAGGCGGGTGGTTTCGCTGCTATGCGCGCCGCACTCATAGATGACTGCACGTTAGCGGCTTTACTGAAGCCCCATGGGTCTATCTGGCTGGGTTTGGGAACCGAGAGCCATAGTCTGCGGGATTATCAGCGGCTTGGCGAAATATGGCGGATGGTAACGCGCTCCGCCTATGTGCAACTGCAGTTCAGTCCCTGGCGCCTGCTCGGGGCGACGTTAGGGATGATTTTTCTCTATGCCTGGCCGGTAGGTGTGCTGCTGTTCGGTCTTTGGGCGGAAAATATCTGGCTGGCGCTGCCCGCGCTGTTGGCCTGCATGCTGATGTTGACGGCCTATCTGCCCACCTTGCGTCTTTACGCGCTGAACCCGTTCTGGATGTTCAGCTTGCCCGTTGCGGCCCTGCTTTATACGCTCATGACTTTGGATTCTGCCCGCCGTCATTATGGCGGCCGGGGCGGCGCATGGAAGGGACGGCATTACGGTACGCCTGGAGAGGAACAGTGAACGCACAGCGTATTGTTGTTTGGGGAGCGGGCTGGTCGCCCCTGCGCTCCGACCTTGCAGCCGCGATTCTGAGATTGGACACGATCAGCGATAATGCAGCAGATAGCGCCATTCGAAGGCGACCTTGGCCGCATGCCAGAGCGGATTAGCTAAGACGCTGGCCTGTTTCGGGCTGCGATAGACCATGATACCGCTGTCCAGGGCATCGACGATGCAGACCAGTTCGCTGCGGAAAGTCTTGTCTGCGGCCTTCCCTTGCAGATGCCGGAGCAGATTATGCACGGCGGTCTCGGCCTGCAGGTCCGCCGTATGGCCCTGCTTGGGTAGCCAGTCCGGGCTTCCCGCGTAGGAACCCCCATCACCGATGATGAAGACACCTGGATGGCCTGGAGCGGCGCAGTGTAGATCAGACTGAAAAAAGCCGCCGGCAGAGAGGGGCATGCCGCTGTCGGCTGCCCAGTCCGGGCCGGTCATGCCGGGCATGAAGAGAATCAGATCAGCAGGAATGTCCCCTCCCTCAGTCATCACCTTGTCGGCCGCGAAGCCGCTGATTTTATGGCCGAGATGGGTGCGAATGCCACGTCGCTCCATCTCCGCGAGCAACCCCTCAACCGCCTTGGGACCCAGGCGGTTGCCCGGCTCCTTCATCGGGTTAAAAAACACCAGTTCGATCTGCTCACGTTTGCCGATGCGTCGCAGATGGGTGTCGATCCCGAAAAGTAGTTCAAACACCGGGCCACCGCGCACGGCGGTGGGTTCCAGAGGATTTCCCGCAAAGCCGAAGGCAACAGTGCCTTTGTTCATCAGGGCCAGGCGATCGCGGATATTTTCAGCCGCATCAATGCCGTCGCAGATGGCGAAACTGTACTCGATACCCGGCAGTTTGCGGAGTCCCCGCCCGCCGCTGGCGATGATGAGTGCATCGTTCCGGACTTCGCCCTGATCAGTGATGACGGTACGGCCGCCATCGCGCAGGCCGGTGACGCGGCCCCGATGGAATTGCACCCGCCGACGTCGAAAGAAATTGTCCAGCGGAATCCGCAGGTTTTCGCCCTGCCGCAGCCCTGTGGGAATCCAAATCAAGCTGGGGTAGTAAATAAACTCAGCCTTGGGTGCGATGACGGTGATTTCCGCATCAGGCATCTGGCGGCGCAGATGGCG
The DNA here is from genome assembly GCA_027445725.1 of Acidithiobacillus sp. Next base: position 7,214 of record DAIAVG010000029.1, on the reverse strand, counting down.
GACGGCTGTCAGCCCGCCGAATCCCGCACCGATAATGGTCACTTGGGTCATGTGCTATCCCTCAGAGTCGAAAAGCCTGGAAGGAGGCCGCGGGCCGATCTCGCTTTCTCAGTATATCTCATCAGCGTGCTAAAGCGCCCGCCAACCAGTAGTGGACGTCCATACCGAACTGGCAGATGTCCTCGCTGCTCAATTTGGCAAAAATGCTGCGCCTGCGCATGGGGCAGCGCAACCAGTCGGAATGTTTGATGTTCACGGGACGCGTCGATAGCAGAGGTCATAAACTTCATGCCCCAGTCGTTGCCCGCGCCGCTCAAATCGGGTCAATATGCGACTGTCAGGGCGGGAGACATAGCCATTGTCGGGATTGGCATTCTGCAGGCCCGGGGTGGCGTTGAGCACCGCGAGCATCTGCCCGGCATAATCCGCCCAGTCTGTGGCCAACTGCAGTTCGCCACCGGTCTGCAGCAAGCGGCAAAGCAATGCAGCGAAATCCGGCTGGATCAGGCGGCGTTTTTGCTGTCGTTTTTTGGGCCAGGGATCAGGAAACTGGATGACGATGCACTGCAGCAGGGCTTCGGGCAGCGTCCGTAGCCAGGTGACGACATCATCATGGACAATGCGGACATTGTCGGTCCCGGCCTCCCGCAGTTGTAGCAGCAGGGACCCCACGCCGGGCGTGTGTACCTCCGCACCGATGCAGCCCCAACCGGCCCGTTGCGCAGCGATGGCAGCCAGATGCTCACCGTTACCAAAGCCGATTTCCAGCAATAGCGGCCTTTGGCGATTCCAGGGATCCCGCCAGACGGCATGGGCATCTATCCGCCAGGCCGGTAAATGTTCCGCGACGGCGCGCATCTGAGCAGCGGTGATGCGGCCTTGGCGCAGCACAAAGCTGCGGATGGGACGATGGCTGGTCTTGAGGGCTTCTTCCATGACAGGCATTATAACCCGTTTAGTGCTGGGGCCTAGAGAGGAGGGCGGGCATGGAACATCCGGTAGTGGGTGTGGTAATGGGCAGCGAGAGCGACTGGGAAGTGATGCGCGCCGCGGTAGAACAGTTGCAGGCGTTGGCCATTCCCTACGAACAGCGTGTCGTGTCCGCACATCGCACGCCCGATCTTCTTTTTGAATATGCGGGTAGTGCCGTACAGCGGGGGCTGCGATGCATCATCGCTGGCGCTGGCGGCGCGGCGCACCTGCCTGGCATGCTGGCGGCCAAGACCATTGTGCCGGTGCTGGGCGTGCCAGTGCCCTCCAGGCATCTGCAAGGCATGGATTCCCTGCTGTCTATCGTGCAGATGCCCAAGGGGGTGCCGGTGGCGACCTTTGCCATTGGCACGGCGGGCGCGGCCAATGCCGGTCTGTTTGCCGCCGCCATGCTGGCCGGTGCAGATGCGGCGTTGGCCCGGCGCTTGCGGGATTTCCGGGTGCGGCAGGAGGCGGCGGTGATGGCCATGACATTGCCGGAGGTGACTCTTTGATTCTGCCTGGCGCCACGCTGGGGATACTGGGCGGCGGACAGCTCGGACAGATGTTCACCCTCGCTGCCCGGCGCATGGGTTATGGCGTTTGGGTGCTCGATCCCGATCCAAATTGTCCGGCCGCGGTGGTGGCGGACCGGCACCTCTGTGCGGCTTATGAAGATACCACCGCCTTACAGCAGATGACCGTTAGTTGCGCGGCGGTTACCACAGAATTTGAGAATGTTCCGCTGAACTCCTTGGAACGCATAGCGCAAGTGATACCCGTGCGGCCAGGCGCCAGGGCGGTGGCTATTGCTCAGGACCGTGCGCAGGAAAAGGCCTTCTTCCGCGACCTGGATTTGGCTATTGCGCCATTCGCGCTGCTGCGCAGCACAGCCGACTTGGCTGGTGCAGCGGCTACTGTACCCTTCCCGGCCATTCTCAAGACCGCGCGTTTCGGCTATGACGGGAAGGGGCAGGTGGAGGTTGCTTCCACAGCGGAGCTGCCCGCTGCCTGGGCGGCGCTGGGGGAGGCTGAGGCAGTGCTGGAAGGGCGCATCGCCCTGGCACAAGAGATTTCCGTTATCCTGGCACGCGCTGCCGATGGTATGATGGTTTTTTATCCAGTGGCCGAAAATGTCCATCACCGGGGCATCCTTGATTTAAGTATTGTGCCGGCCGGCACTGCGGAATCGCTTCAGGATCAGGCACGACGCAGTGCGGCGCGTATTGCCGGGGCATTGAATTATGTGGGGGTGCTGGCTGTCGAGTTTTTTGTCGACAGATCTGGACAACTGTTGGTAAATGAGATGGCGCCGCGTCCTCACAACAGCGGACATTTCACCATAGATGCTTGTGTGCATAGCCAGTTTGACCAGCAGGTCAGGGCTATATGCGGCCTGCCTCTCGGGGATACCCGCCTGATCAGTCCGGTGGTGATGATGAATCTGCTGGGCGATCTTTGGGAAAGTAGCGCTCCAGACTGGGATGCACTACTGCGCCATCCACAGCTCAAGCTGTATCTGTACGGTAAGAATGAAGCCCGACCGCGGCGCAAAATGGGACATGTGAACGCGCTCGCCCCGGATACCGGCCGGGCCATTGCGGTGCTGGAAACCCTGCGCCGCGACTGGCATTGGCCGGGCTGAATAAAGCAGAGCCCTCGTTTTGGCGAGGTCCAGGGTCTAACGTTTGCCTTGACGTCCGGCAAGCCATTGGGCAAGCCAGAGCAACATGGCACAGGCGAGGAAGAAGACCAGGCTCCAGTGGGTGACGGGCCATCCGGCCAGGGTGCGGGTCCCGGCGGCGGCACAGGAGCCCTGTCCCGAGAGTGCCGAGGCGGCGTCCTTGCCCAAAGGCCAGAAGCTGCGCCCGCCCTGAAAAAGATTCACGGTTGTGCACGTTTCCGGCGTGCGGCTTGCTACCGCGCTGAGATGCCACTGCCACCCGGCAAGCCCTGCGCCTGCCAGTGCATAGGCACTGGCCAGCATCCATAACCCGCGCTGCGCTGCGCCCGTCCAGAAGAATCCCATCACGACGATCACCAGCACAGCGAGATTGGCCAGGCGCTGATACACACAGAGGCTACAGGGCGCATAGTCCTTTGCAAATTGTAACCAGAGTACCAGCGCAAAGGCGCCTATTGCGGCTAGCACCACCAGTACGGCGATCAGTGAAGGTAAATGCTTGGCATTCATGATGCGTTGAGTAAATCTCGCCATTGCGCATTATCGGGTAAGCCAAAAATGTAATGGATTGTTTTGCCGTTACGGTAGACCAGAAAGGGTACGCTGGCGACGGGGGTTCCCTGAATCTCAAATTCTTTACCCTGGAGCCGGGATTTGTTGAAGTGCAGACGATCCTGCATTTTGGCGATTACCGCGCCGCTGGCAGGATCGATACCGCCTTCAGGACCCGCCTTGGTCATCGTAAACCCCATCTCCGCCTGTTTAAGTGCCGTCAACGGATTGGCCGCGGCGAGAATGGCGGAAGCCTTGCCCTTACTGCTGTGGGTCAAGAAGCCAACGACAATGAAGCGGACTCGCAACTGTCCATTGTCAATGGGGTTTTGCAGCCAGGTATAAATTTGGTGGCAATAGGGGCAGTTGGGATCAAAAAAATCATAAAGGATAGGCCCCTTACTGCCTTCTTCGATATAGTGGGTATGGCTCAGCGCCTGCCAATAGTCCAGGTCATGATCGGCAGAGGCCTGCGCCGCATAGGCGCTGCCCATGGTCGCGGTCAGAATGATTCCACCAAACACCACGGATCGCGCTAAGTATTGAATGCTGCCAATGATCGTCATGATGCGTTGTTCTCCAAGTGTGAAGATGTCTGAATACGTAGTAGAGCGATATGTTTCCGGCTATAGAGCTCATAACCCGAGTAAAGTTCACGAACACGCAGCGCCTTAGATAATTGTGCCCGTACAGCAGGTATATCGTGGGCGGGGAGGGCGAGATAGGCCGTACCTTGACCATCGGCCACGACGCGAGAGAGTTCTTGCAGGTTTTTCATCTGATGTACCCGCATGGCGCCGCGCCCGCCGTAGAACAGAAAACTGGGTTCGAACCATCGCCAGGTGGCGATGGCATAGGGTTGTGTGCCCTCGCTGGCACGGATTATGCGGCCCATGGTCACGGAGGGCTTTAGGGTGTTCAAGGCGGGCATCGCCAGGAGCATCAAACAAGCGGTAAGTGCTACTGCGCCTGCTCCCAAACTGCTGATAACCGGTAGCAGCAGGCCGCGCCAGGCGAAGAGTAGGGCCAGCAACGCCGCAGCGATATAGGGGACGCCCAGATAAGCCACATCACCCAGGGGCGGGATTTGCTCCGGTACCAACCATGCGCCCAATACCGCCAGGGCGACACCTATCAGCAACAGTGCCGCGAGGGAGAGAATGACACCACGGCGACTGATGGGCTGCGCCTCATTGAACGCTGCATAAAGGCGCGCTGCGATGAGGACAAAGAGGGCGGGATAGGCCTCCCAGACGTAGTTGGGGAGTTTGGTGGCGCCGAGGCTGAAAAAAGCGACCCAGGCAATCGCCCAGACCAGCATGAATGCATCGGCGGGCGCTTTTTGCAGTAGTGCGGCCCGTCTTTGCCAGAGTTCCGCGAAGGTCTGTGGCAGAAAAATCGTCCAGGGCAGCAGCGCCAGTGCGATGGTGAAAAGATAGTAATAAATAGGGCCGCGATGCCCTTGCATCGCGGCGGTGTAGCGATCAACATTCTGCTGATCAAAGAACAACTGGTCCCAAGCCCAGTGGGTCTCCATGCCCACAGCCAGGTACCAGGGTAAGGTGATGACGAGGAAGAGAGGAATTCCTAAAACCAGTTGTCCTCGGCGCCAAAGGCTTGTCAAGTCGCGGCGCAGCAGCAGAAAGATCACAATGATAAGCCCGGGCAGGAGGAAGCCGATAGGGCCTTTAGCCAGGGTCGCCAACCCCATCGCACCATAGGCGATCAGAACACCGCGGCGCCCTTCCTCCGGGTAGAGATAACCACGCAGATAGGAAATCAGGGCGATCGCAACGAAAAGAATCAGCAGAGGGTCAGGTACAGCGGCCCGGAAGATAATCTGACTATGCAGGGATGTGGCGGCCAGTAATCCCGCCAGCAAGGCCGTCTGCTCCCCATAAAGGCGACGTAAGGCCAGGGCCAGATAGAGTACCAATAATGCACCCATAGCTACTGATCCAATGCGCAGGCCCCAACTGTTCATCCCCAGCAGGCGCACCCCGGTCCACATCAGCCAGTAGTTGAGGATAGGCTTGTCGGGACGTAGTGCTTCGTCGAAAGTGGGCACCACCAAATTGTGGTGCACCATCATTTCTTTCAGGGCCTGGGCATTATTGGGCTCATCAATGTCCCAGAGGCTGGCATCCCCGGTATGAAAGGCCAAAAGCCAGAAGGCAAAAAGGAAAAGAATCAGCGACTGAAAGAGAAAAGTCCCCCGACGCTGTTCAGGCATCCCGCGCTCCGCCCTTCATTATGCGCGCCTTGTCCCGCTGCCACTCCCGTTCTTTGGTGGTGGCGCGCTTGTCGTGCTCCTGTTTGCCTTTCACCAGCGCGATTTCTACCTTGGCGCGGCCCTGTTTCCAGTACATGGCCAGGGGAACGATGGTAAAACCCTTGCGCTCAACGCTGCCGATCATGCGATTGATCTGTTCCCGATGCATCAGCAGCTTGCGGGTGCGTGTCGGATCTGGGTTTATATGGGTACTGGCGGTGAGGAGCGGGCTGATGTGCGCGCCGAGCAGCCACAGCTCGGCGTTTTTGACGACGATGTAGCTGTCTCTGAGGTTAAGACGACCCGCGCGCAGCGATTTCACCTCCCAGCCCTGTAAGACCATGCCAGCCTCAAAGCGCTCTTCGATAAAGTATTCATGTTTCGCCTCACGATTGAGGGCGATGGTGCTGCTCATCCTGCTACTCCCGTGCCGGTCAGTCGGGTATTGTACGGGAAAAGACGGCAGGGCAGAAAGGTGGCATTGACTTTGCCGGTATTCCTGTGGAAGGTGATCAGCGTGTATCACTACGGACCTTGAAGATTTGTCGAACCTGTTGCCTAAACGTTTCGCGTCGCATCGCCAAAGGCATTGGGAGCCCATTCCCGAAGCTGTGCTGCTGAGTGAGATGTCGGCTATCATCGAATGGCTGGAGCTGTGCCTGCTTGATGCGCGGGCCGAGATTCTCTTTGAGAACTATATTTTTGCCGAAGGCGATTGGCCCGAGCGTGTCTTACGTATCCTCTGTGATAAGGCGGTGGCGGGAGTCCAGGTCTATATCACCCTGGATGCCTTGGGCAGCCGCAGCTTCCCGAGTGGCTGGGCGGCTGAGTTGCGCGCCGCTGGTGCTCATTTACACTGGTATCACCACCTGCAACTCAAAGGGTTAGAAAAAAGGCTACGACGCAGCCATCGGCGTGTCGTCGTGGTGGATGGCCAGTGGGCCGCAGTCGGCGGTTTTGCGATCGCTGATGACTGGCTCACGGGCGCGCCAGGCACCATGCCCTATCGTGAGATGCTCTTTGCCTGTCGCGGCAAGTTAGCCGAACAGGGTCGCCAGATCTTTTTTCGTCACCGCCCGGAGCCGCTTCCGTTATTGGGCACGGCGGCGTTCTTTCAACCCGATACCCTGTGGTGGGGGCACGGCCGGTTTTTAGAGGGCGCGCCGCCGGGAAGCCTCGCCGTGCGGCGCCGTCTGCTCGCTGCCATTCATGCCGCACGTCAGAGCATCTGGATTGCCACTCCCTACTTTAATCCAGATCCCGTTATCCTGCGCGCCATCTACCGTGCCGTGCAGCGCGGTGTGGATGTCCGGCTCCTGCTGGCTGGCCGGATCACCGATCATCCACTTTTGCGATTCGGGGTTCAGGCGTATTATCAAAAACTGATGCGCAGGGGGGTGCATGTTTACGAATATGAAGGCGCCTTTCTACATGCGAAATATCTGCTGGTGGATGGTTCCTGGGCGTCGATCGGCTCCGCTAATCTTGATTTTCTGAGTTTGTGGTTTAATCATGAACTCAACTTGGAATTACGCGCTCCGCTTGCCGCGCTTTTGCTGCGCACCCTGTTTTTACGCGAGTTCGACCAAGCCCGGGAAATCGACCCGGAGCCTTGGCGCAGGCGCCCCCGTTGGCGACGAATCATCGAATGGTTTTGGGCGCAACTGGATCGTTGGGTGCAGGCGCATGCACTGGGTCAGCGCCGTTATTGAGAGGGTTTCATGCATCATATTTGCA
>DAIAVG010000028.1 GCA_027445725.1 Acidithiobacillus sp. | reverse complement strand
TCTGGCATTTTCTGCACGGATACCAAAAAGAGCGCATCCTGACTTTCCTGGATCCCCAACGCGACCCCCTCGGTGCGGGATACCATATCATTCAGAGCATGATCGCCGTAGGTTCTGGTGGATTTTGGGGAAAGGGCTGGTTCAACGGCACCCAGGTTAACCTCGATTTCCTGCCAGAAGCCCAAACCGACTTCGTTTTTGCGGGATTTGCCGAGGAATTTGGTCTGGTCGGGGTTATTGTCCTCATCTCCACCTACCTGCTCATTGTCTTGCGCGGCCTGGTAATCGCCTATGAGAGCCGGGATTCCTTCGGTCGCCTCATTGCAGGCACCCTGAGCCTGACTTTCTTCCTTTATATTTTCATCAATATGGGTATGACCACCGGGATACTTCCCGTGGTAGGAGTGCCTCTGCCACTGATAAGCTATGGCGGAACAGCCATGCTGACCTTTATGATCGGGCTGGGCATCCTGATGTCGGTCCACGCCCATCCGCGCACACACGAATAATGCGATTCCTCCCTAAAAAGCGTTGGGTGTTGGGCACTGTCTGCCGTTTCCGGGCATGGCTTTCTGCCGGGGCATCGCTATAATTCCAGGCCTACCCAAAACCCTCGAAATTCCAATCAGCGCTTACCTCTGAGGTCTCTTCATGACTGCCCGTACTTCCTTGATCACCTGGATACTTTTCCTGTTTGTCGGCCTCTGTTTCGCACCCTGGGTGCTTGCTGCAACCCCAGCGCCCATGCTGCCCACACCACCTGCACCGGCCTTGCCTGCCATCGTTAGCTATGTGCTGATGGACTACGATACCGGACAGATCATCGCGGCTAAAAGTGAAAATCTGCGGCGGGCACCGGCCAGCCTCACCAAGCTGATGACAGCCTATCTGACCTATCAGGCTATTCAAAACGGCACCCTGACTGCTCAGGAAAACATCCCTATCTCCAATACCGCCTGGAAGACAGGGGGCTCCAGCATGTTCGTCCAGCCCAATGCACCGGCGAATGTTGATCAATTGTTGCATGGACTACTGATTGATTCTGGGAATGATGCGGCCGTAGCCCTTGCCGAAGCGGTGGGTGGCAGTCAGTCAGGCTTTGTCACGCTGATGAACGATATGGCCCTGCGCCTCAATCTGCACAACACCCACTATAGTAATGTCGATGGCCTGCCAGACAACAATCTCTATACCACCGCACTGGATGTCGCCAAGCTGTCGCATGCACTCATTCAACAGTTCCCACAAGTGATCCAGATCACCAAAGAAAAGTCTTATAGTTATAATGGTATTACTCAGCGGAGCTGGAACCCCGTACTTTTTCGTGACCCTACGGTGGACGGCATGAAAACCGGCCTGACCGACGCCTCCGGCTACTGCATTGATGCTACTGCCATACGGAATGGTCGTCGTCTTATCGCCGTTGTTCTCGGCGGACCGAACTGGGCTGGCAGCACCAATGCCGTCGAAGCCCTGCTCGATTACGGATACCGCTTTTTCGTCAACCATCCGGTTTATACTGCCGGGGAAAAAGTCAGCGAGATCACCCGCAGCGATTTATCGCCCATGCATATCCCTGTGGGTGTCGAACAGGTAGTAAACATCACCGTTCCGAAAGGACATTTTTCCGAGCTACAGCGCGTGGTGGAGATTGTACCCAATCTCCAGGCTCCGCTGAAGAAAGGTGCGGTCGTCGGGCGGCTCGTCTTCCTGCTGGATGGCAAACCACTGAAGTCCGTGCCTGTTGTTGCCCAGACTTCTGTGGAGAAGGCAGGTTGGATAGCGCAGATCTTCCACAAGATCAGTAACGCGCTATAAGCAAAATGCCGAAGCTACGGCAGGTCTTCACCTCAGGCGGAGGAAGACTTACCATGATCAGCAGACGCCATGGATTGGTCCTGTCCGACGATAACACGAGGGGATTACGCGAGACGCTATGGAAACCGAAAAAAATCCAGCAGAAGACTTTCCGCACCTGCACCATGTCAAAGCCATTGGTCAGCACACTGATCTGCTCGCGGCGGTGCGGGCGGCGATCGCGCCTCATGCGCCGGATTTACCGGACATGGCCTTCTCCTGCCGACCCAGCAGCCAGGGGCAATATCAGGCCGTCACGGTTTCCCTGGAGGTCAGCAGCAATGAACACCTCCTGGCTATTTATACATCCGTCAAAGAGATTGACGGCGTAATCCTCTGCTTATGAATACGCCCTTACTCGTTCGCTGCTGGCCGGGCCTGCTCCCTTACTTTACGGTACTGGACGCCATGCGCGAATTCACGGCACAGCGGGACGCCGATACCCCAGATCAGATGTGGCTTCTCCAGCATCCCCCGGTCTTTACCCTCGGACGCAATGCCGACGCGGCTGACGTTCTTGACCCCGGCCCTATCCCGGTTATTCGCAGTGATCGCGGTGGTAAAGTCACCTATCATGGACCGGGACAATGGGTAGTCTATTTGCTCATTGATCTCCCCCGTATGGGAATCAATGTCCGCAACTTAACCACCGCCATGGAACAGGCTGTCATTCGTCTGCTCCAGCAACATGGCGTGAGCGCTCATGCGCGTCGCGATGCTCCCGGAGTCTATGTGGGCGATGCCAAAATCGCCTCCTTGGGCCTGCGTATTCAGCGCGGTCGCAGTTACCACGGCCTCAGCCTCAACACGGAGATGGATCTGAGCCCTTTCCAGCGTATTCATCCTTGTGGCATGGTCAATCTCGCTGTCACCCAGGTGCACGACCTCTGTCCGGACTGGCCCAGCCACGATGTTGCCGAAACCCTGATGGCGGAATTGGCTATCAGCTTGGATCGCCCCTTAAGAAAAGGAGGGGCCTGACATGGACCCCCAACACCAGTCTAAAAAAGCCGAGCGCGGCTCCGAAAAGACCGCACGCAACCCCATACCCATCATTCCGGTAAAGCTCGAACGCCAGCCCAAGCCCCAGTGGTTGCGGGTACGATCACCGTTATCCCCCGAGGTGGACAGACTCAAAAAGATCCTGCGTGCAGCGGACCTCCACACGGTCTGTGAAGAGGCCTCCTGCCCCAATCTGGGGGAATGCTTCGGCGGTGGGACGGCAACCTTCATGATTCTGGGAGACGTTTGCACCCGTCGCTGCCCCTTCTGTGACGTGACCCATGGCCGTCCGCAAGCACCCGATCCTCTGGAACCTGTCCACCTTGCCCAGACCGTGGCAAACATGGGGCTACGCTTTGTCGTCATTACCTCCGTAGACCGTGATGATCTGCGCGATGGGGGTGCCCAGCACTTTGCTCAGGTCATCTTAGCGTTGCGCGAACGTTGCCCGGAACTGCACATAGAAATCCTCGTACCGGATTTTCGTGGTCGGGTAAACAAGGCCTTGGCAGCGCTCCAGGAGACACCGCCAGACGTCTTCAATCACAATCTGGAAACCGTACCACGCCTGTACTTACAGGCCAGGCCCGGTGCGGATTACCGCCACTCGCTGCAACTACTCGCTGCCTTTAAGGCACAACATCCTCATGTCCCCACCAAATCCGGGTTGATGCTTGGTCTGGGCGAGGAACTCGATGAAATCCGCGCAGTGATGCGAGATCTGCGGCAGGCGGGATGCGAGCTACTCACCCTCGGGCAGTATCTGGCACCCTCCCGCCATCATCTGCCGGTCGCGCGATTCGTTCTGCCAGAGGAATTTCGGCAATTACAGCAGGATGGCATGGCTATGGGATTCCGCCACGTCGCCAGCGGCCCGCTGGTGCGATCTTCCTATCATGCCGAGCGCAGTTTCCATGAAATGGGCGGGGACTGAGCGGGGCCAGAAGTATGCTGCTGCGCTATACCACTATATTGACCCTGGCCTCAGCGCTGCTGCAGCCACCGGGCGTCTTGTTCATCCTCGCCGCTATCGGTTGGCTGGCTGAAATTCTGGGTTGGCGCTATTTCGGCCGGGTGCTCATCCTGCTCGCGCTGGGCACCCTCTATTTTTTCTCTACTGCGATAGGAGCGCGCCTCCTCCTGTTGCCATTAGAAGATCGCTATCCGTCACTGATGCAACCGCTACGTGGTGCCGAGGTTCCCCGCGCGATTGTCGTGTTAGGGGGCGGGGAGGTTATGCAATCCCCAGAGTCGGACCAGGAAACGGCGAATGCACGCACCCTCGTGCGCCTGATGGCGGCAGCGCAACTGGCCAAGCGAACTGGGCTCCCCATAATTCCCAGTGGCGGCGCTCCGCGACTGGGCGCCCCGCCCGAGGCGGTCACCATGGAGCACATTCTGCGCCAGGATTTGGGCGTACAAAGCCCTATCTGGCCGGAAACCCAATCCTACAATACGGCCGCCAACGCAGCAGACAGCGCGGCATTGCTGGCCGGGCACGATATCCACCAGATATACTTGGTGACCTCCGCATTGCACATGCCACGGGCGGCCGTCTGGTTCCGCCACGCTGACTTGAAAGTGATCCCCGTTCCCACCGATTACCGTCTGGATCGGGTGAGCGGACTCAAGCCGGATAGCTGGCTGCCGCGAGCCATTTATCTGGAAATCAGTAGCGAGGCAAGTCACGAGTACCTCGGGCTGTTTTGGCTCTGGATTCAGGAGCAAGGGGTCGGGGGTGGTCACTAGCCAGCCCCCTGAGGAGGGAACGAGGTTCTACGACTTCTGATCAGGGAAAGTCACCTGGACGTGCAGATGTTCCTGATCGGTGGCGCTCGCCAGAGGTAATGGCGGCGGTACCGCAGCGCCATTCGCCGATGGACCATAAGGTGCGTACGCGTAAGGCGTTGTGGGAAGTGCGGCAGACAGCATTTCATAGCTCGGCGCGTCGATCCCAATGGGAAGTGCCACGGTGTTATGCTCCGCCACGATATGCCGGACCTTGGCCCAATCGATGCCCTGGTTGATGCGATTCTGCGCCATGAAAGACTTGATCGTCATAACGGCACGCTGCAAGTCCGGGATGCCTTTGGGGTGATAGGCATGCATCGGTTTGTATGACTGCAGGTAGACTTGCCCATCACGTACACCCACAAGGTTGGGCTGATCAATAATCCGCACTGGGGTACCCACGGGAATCATGGGGAAGAGTTGCGCAACATTTTCCGGAAACATCTGGAAACAGCCCTGACTGGCCCGCATACCAACACCCCAGGGATGATAAGTACCATGGATGAAGATGCCGGAGAGCCCGGTCTCCATCGCCAGTTCGCCCATGGGGTTCTCGGCGCCGGGTGGCCAGTACCACGGGATGTCCATGTGGAATTTCTTCTCAAACCACGCGTGGATATTTTTGGGAACGTTCCATGCGGGCATTTTAAACTTGGCGATAATCTGCGTGGCCGTCAAATGCTCCTTCCAGCCCGGCAGAAAGACTCCAACAGGATAGGTGTATACCACCCGGTCATTCGCCGGAAAATAGTAAATCCGTCGTGCCGGAATATCCACGATGATCCCGGTCCACGGCTTTGGCGGCAAAATATACTCGGCAGGAATAACCACCTTACTGGCCTGGCCGGGGAGCCAGGGGTTGACGCCGGGGTTGGCCGCCGTCACCTGATTGTAACCCAGGTCGTAGAAACGCCCGATATCCAAAAGCGTATCGTCACTATGGGTTGTTACCGCCTTAAGCGCTCCGACAACATTACCCTGGGCGGGCAAGGCATATACACTGGCATCGGCTACCGTCGCTCCACACCCCATGAAGGCTGCCAGAAACCAGACACCTAACTGTTTTCGCATTATTTAGTTTCCTGTTTGCGGCACATTGAAAAAGCAAGAAACACCACCCACCGCACGCGCATTGGCAGCGTACTGCATTACCGTCATAATTATAAAGTAAAAGGAGGCGAGTATGGAATCACCACACCTGATATTCTTGAAAAATGCAGCAGACGGTCGACCTGCTTCCAGTGAGCTGTTACGCGATGCGCTGCATCGTCTTGATCATATGCTGGCTGATCTGGCTGGCGATCTGCGCATCACCTATGCTGGCCCCTATGTCGGTCTGAACCACACGCCGCAACAGCACCAATTGTGCGTCGCCGAGCATCAATGGTCGGTGCAGGAGGGCGGCTGGGGTGTCGCCATTTGCACTAGCCATCCCGTTCATGGATGGCGTGCCGAATGGCGGCTGGCCACGGTGAGTCGGGAACGGCTCCCTCTCGTCGTAAATGCTTTGCCTGCATTATTCGCGGGTTACGCGGCGGCAGCAGATGCCTCTCCGACTGCGAAGCGTCCCAGCACGAGGCGTATCCATGAAATTGCCGAACTCTTCGCACATTGACAGCACCGGTAAAACGCCTATTTACCGGGCTGATAGCGGCAAAGAAGCAAAACCACGTTCATTCTGAAGCGAGATTCCTGCATGGGATTGCCCCTCGGTAGTCTGATTGTTATAGCTTTCCTCGTGGCCTTGGTCGTCTTGACCGGGTTGTGGAAGGTATTGCGCAGGCGAAAGCTTCTCAATGTCGCGGGCACGCTGCGCTCTGCCCGCGAGAGCAGGGGGGTGGCGACACAAGCAGTCTCGGCTATTAAAACTGGTCCAGCCAACAACACACCGGAAACAACTTCCTCTATACAGGTCAATGAAACCAGCATTCTTGACGAGGTGGAGATTTATCTTTCCTATGGTCACCTGGAACAGGCTGCCACGTCCCTGAGTTGGTACGTGGATCACAATCCCGATGATATTCAGCAGATGCGTCGGCTCCTCTCGATCTATCGTGAAATTCCCGACATTGATCACTTCGCTGAACTTTTAGAAAAACTCAATGATTCGCGTGCCATCCCTGGCGCGGAGGTCCAGGATCTCGTTTTGGAAGGGCTAAAACTGGATCCGCAAAACCTGCAATTGCGGGTAACTGCAGAGAATTTAGGGATGAGCAGCGCGCAAATTGCTGCAGTCATCACCCATGCTACGCATGCACCGCAATCAGTGGCATCTTCCTCACTCGTAGGTGCACAAAGAGAGTTGCAGCAAGCCATCGTCAACCCGGAACCGCTGGATCTGTCTGGATTTGTTGCAAAACCAGGGCAGTTATCGGGCGGGGGTTTAAAGAACAGCCCTGCGGGCACAGACATCATACTGCTGACCGGGTCCGATGACATCACGCCGCTGGATGAGGAGGAATACGAGGTAGTGGCCGGGCTGATTTCGCCCCTCAGTGCCGCACGTCATTTGCTGACGTGCCACCAATATCCTGAGGCCGAACGTCTGTTACGCCGTAACCTTATTCTCGATCCCCGCAAACTCATCCTCCAGGTTACGCTTTTGGAGATGCTTTACATCCAGCGGCGATGCGCCCCCTACGCTGAATCCCTCCTTCAGCTCTATATAACCTTGTGGGGTGCAGGCAGCGCTTTGCGAACGCGATTGCTGCACCGCGGCCAGCGACTGGGTAAGCATGACCTGTGGACCCCTCTTACCGAGAGCGACGGAGAAGAGCATGTTCTCGCCGGGCTAGCCGATCAGTACGGGCTTTATCTGCCGATCACTGCCATACCAATGAGCAGTCCACCGCTGGTAACAGAAGAAATTCGCCGCGATCATCACATCACTCCGAAGGGCAGCGAGGACGGCATTATCGAGGAATTCAATCTGCTTCTGGAGTATGGGCAGGTAGACGAAGCCGTAGATCTTCTGGAGAAGGCCACATTAGCTCAACCGGACCATAGCGTTTATTATGGACCGCTCCTCGAAATGTACGAACGGATGGATGCCCGCGAGCGCTTTTCCCAGTTCATCAAATCGATTCTTACAACGGATATGCCGCCCAATGAAGATATCATGCGCCAAATGTTCAGCCTGGCTGAACGCCTCCAGCGCTACCCGCAACGACAGATCATTTAGGATTTGATCATGACGAAAAACCCCTCTAATAGCGATAGTATCCTCGTTCGCAGCATCGGGATGGATGCACGCAAAGAAGCCGTCTTCCGTATGGCTTTCAAAATGTTTACCCGGCGCCATTATCAACTGCTGGATGCGGGTGATACGCAAGCACCTGCAATGACCATCATTGATGTGGATGGTGCGGAGGGTATGGCTATCGCTCATCGATTGCATAGCGAACAACCGGAACAACGTATCCTCCTGACGAGCGTTTCCCCGCAAGCCGATAGTATGTTCCCGGTTTTGCAGAAACCTGTACGTATGGAAACCCTATTTCCAGCGCTGGAGTCGTTACTGAATGGTGGCCCTGCACCCGGAAAACCAGCAGGCAGGAACGGCGCCACGGTCATGCCCATTCGGCCCGAGGTCACGATCCCCGCGCTGTCCACGCCTGTTGTCCCATCGCCCGCCGCCGCAAACCCGCCTGTTCCAAAACCCGTCGCAGCGCCAGCCGCTACGCCGCGTCCGGCCCCCTTGCTGCGTTCTGAAGAAATACGTCACTTCAACCCTCAGGCGGGTCTGTTGGGACTTTTACAGATTATCCGTCGTGATCAGTCGTCAGCCATTATTGTGAATGACCAGCAACAGGTTATTCTGCGATTAGACCCGATGGCAGATCAGGCCATCTTGCTAGCGGACGATGAACATCTCAAATCGCTGGCGCGAGAAGAGCATCCGCTGCTACAAATGCGCGCCCCCAAGGACACTGACGTGCCCGCTCATGCATCCATACGGCACCTCACCCTTCAGTCTCTGCTCTGGCAAATGGGGGCATGGACTGCTAACGGACGTCTCAGCCAGCAACTACAGATCAACGCTCCGGTACAATTGAAGCAATGGCCCAACCTGACGCGACTTACCATGCTGCCTGACGCGCTGCGTTTAGCGGCTTTTCTGGCCCGTTCTCCGGCATCTCCGGCATTGACGGTGAAGATGTTACGCGTCGAGCCTCATGATCTCTTCAACTTTCTTGCAGCCGCAGACAGCTTAGGACTGTTGCGCTACAACACAGCAGAGAATCCCGATAACCGCATCCAGCCAGCGACGCCCAATGCGCCAACAGTTGCTGAAATACCCGCGGCCAAAAGAAGCTTCTTGGGCCGACTCCTTGCCCGCATTTCAGGACTGTAAAATGCGGATGCAAAGAGCGCTTAGCCAAAAATTATATTGAAGGAGCCCCGTTGTGAGAGAAGACAATAAAATCATCTTTACCGGTCCTGTTGGTGTGGGCAAAACAACGGCCATTTCAGCATTGTCAGATATTCCAATTATCTCCACTGATGCCCAGGCTTCGGATATGACGCTAAATCGCAAGGGTCACACCACCGTGGCGATGGATTATGGCGTACTGAAGCTGGATGAGAACACTAAAATTCACCTGTACGGCACCCCTGGCCAGGAGCGTTTCGACTTCATGTGGGATATTCTCACCACCGGTGGTCTAGGCCTCATCTTGATGTTGGACAACACCCGCCCTAACCCAAAAAAAGATCTGCACTTTTTTCTCCATGCCTTCAAAGAGTTCATTGTCGACGTTCCCGTAGTCATCGGGGTTTCAAAAACGGATGTCCAGGCACAGCCCCAGATAGCAGACTACGCCAGCATGCTCCCGGAAGTGACCGCTGATTTACGGATGCTTAATCCCATTCCACCGATTTTCGAAGTGGATGGTCGTAACAAGGACGACGTTAAAAATCTGGTTATGGCACTTCTTTACTCCATCGATCCTGGAATCGGGGATCAATTATGAGTATCGAACTGGTCGCCACTAGCGCTGATCTTTATGGTGAAGTGACGCCAGCCGGGGCTTTTTATGCCACATCCAGCCCGGATCAGGAAGGAAACCGGACCGTTCTTTTACATATTTTACGAGAAGGACACCGGGCCCCCTTTAGCATCAAGGCCGCACAGCGCTGGACTCAGGCGGCAAACGAAGACGAAGCCCTACGCGGCATTTTCCGCCTGCAACGACTGGGTTTATTACGGGGCACTGCACATCCACGTCAGCAAGAAGATAAACGTCTGGAAGATGCGTTACCGCCTCTCCTCGCGCAACTTTCGGATGTACAGAAGACACTCCTTGCCGACGAAAATGGCTTTTATCTCGCCGCAGCCGGCTACACCCATGAAGCCGCGGAAGAACTCGCCGGACTTTCGGCAGATTTACTCTCCCTGCAGTCCAGGCATGGCCGTTTGCTGAAAAACAACCTGCGTGTCAACACTGAGACCTGGGGATTGCTCGATCCCGCAGGACGCTCTGAGCTGGGATTCTGGCCATTATTCATCGGTCAACAACGTTTTATGCTCGTCGTCAGCGGTACGCCTCGCCTGCAGGATCAATCCTTCGTTACGCTGGTACAAGATTTAGATAAACGCTATCGCTAAAACAACATCCTTTTCATACACCCCATTATCAAGTCATCAGGAGAACAAAAATGCGTGAAGAAATGCTTAAATCCGTCCTCAGTGATCTGAACGGGTCTTCTGCCGACATCGAGGCCTCAGCCGTGATTTCTACCGACGGCCTCACTATCGCCTCACTGCTTTCTTCCACCATGGATGAAGACCGGGTCGGGGCCATGGCGGCGGCGATGCTTTCCCTGGGTGACCGTACTGCCGTAGAACTGGCGCGGGGCGAGTTGGAACAGGTCATGATCAAGGGCGATAACGGCTACGTCCTGCTTATTCACGCTGGCCCGGATGCCGTCCTGACCGTCATTGCGCGCAAAGAAGCGAAGCTTGGGCTGGTATTTCTCGACGCCAAGCGGGGGGCTTCGGGGATTGCCGAACTGCTTTGAAGCCATTCCGGGCAGGAAGGAAGGCGCCCTTCACAGGACTGGCTGCATTGGGCCATAATGCGCGAAACCTCTGTCAGAGATCCGTATGACTTTCCAGGAAATCATCCAGCGGCTGCAAGGCTTCTGGGCCGATCAAGGCTGTGTTCTGCTCCAGCCCGTGGATATGCCGGTGGGTGCCGGTACCTTCCACCCTGCCACTTTCTTGCGGGCTATCGGCCCCGAGCCATGGCGGGCAGCCTATGTGCAGCCCTCCCGGCGTCCCACGGATGGCCGTTACGGAAATAATCCCAATCGTCTCCAGCACTACTATCAGTTTCAAGCGGTGCTCAAACCTAATCCGGTGAACCTGCAGGAACTCTACCTCGAATCGCTGGCGGCCCTGGGC
>DAIAVG010000027.1 GCA_027445725.1 Acidithiobacillus sp. | reverse complement strand
ATCGTGCTGCAAAATCCGATCGGGATCGATCAGTGTTTTTTCATGAATAGCCATAGCCGCTCCTATACCCTAATTCATCAATGAATGTCGTCTCTCTTGATGCGAGAGCCACCCATCCGCCGGTGTACCTCTACGCCCAGCAACTTACGGATCTGTTCCGTAAAGTCTGTTTGGCCGCCAAAATCTGAACGCAAAAAGCCTTCTGCCATAGCGCGCACATATTGCGAATACTGGTGGGCCAGGATGATATCGACCATATAAAATGCATCACGATATACCCCTAATTCTAATAGCGCTTCCCGCATCCACTGGCGCAAACCCTCAAACATTTCCGGACTTTCGCCGAAAGGGAAATCGGTCAGGTAGTCGCCCCCACGGATGAACTCCCGCACTGCGCCTGAGGTCGTACTTTGATCCCAGACCCAGCGCGTCATCAGCGGATACCGCTCGGGATCGCTGAAGTGCAAAACTTCGGCCCCCATATCCCTGATAACGCGTTTCGCTTTTCCTGTGGCAGGCAAAGCCTCTTCAAAACGCGTCATGCGCTGTGCCAGATCGCCGTGACCATCTAGCAAATCGCGCATCATTTCACCTACCTGCGCAGGACCCTGCTCCTCTATGACCGGCCAGACTTTGCGTCTCGCAGTGAACATCTGTTCAACGAGATGCGCCATCCGCTCGTCGGTCAGCGGCTGTTTGTCTTCCAGAAGGAGATGACGAAAACTCGCCGTCTTCTCCGTCAGGCGACTGACCAGATCAGCAAGACCCTGCTGCCCCTCGAATGCCGCTTCGATCTCATAAAAGGATCTGTTGAGCAGCCCTTTATCAAGCTCAATCGGCAGCGAGGCGGGAACGATATGCTCCTCGTTCCGGTTATGGTAAATGTCAGCTGGCAACTTTCTGCTGTCCGTAGAGATCGGCTACCGCACGCGAACCTGCTGCCTGACCCTGAGCAATAGAACTATCAATATCTTCCGGACCTGTAGCAGCGCCACACACGTAGATACCCTTGCGCGTCGTGCCCTGACTATTCGTGTACTGTTCCGCGCGATCGATAAACCCATGTTTTTCCAGGCCAATACCAAATGTCTTGGCAATTTCCGGATTCAGCGCGTTGGGATCCATACCGATGGCATGCACGACGATATCCATGGGAATGACGATTGGACGCTTAACCAGGGTATCTTCACCTTTGACCAGCAGGCGACCGTCTGGTGACTTGGTGACTTCGGCGATACGTGCCTTGACGAACTTGGTTTTGAACTCTTCTTGGCTCTTCCAGTAGAACTTGTCTTCGTAAAGGCCGAAGGTACGGATGTCCATGTAATAAATAAACACGTCAGTACTCGGAGAAACTTCCTTGATCTCCATGGCGAGATTGGTGGAAACGGTGCAGCAGATCTTGGAGCACCATTCACGACCAATCTGGCGGTCGCGCGAACCGACGCAAAGCAGGATAGCCACGCGCTCTGGAACACGGCCATCGGAGGGACAACGGATCTGACCTGCACTCACCATCTGCTCCATCTGGGTGGTGGTAAGCACGTCTTCGTAGGTGCCGAAGCCCCATTCCGGCTTATTGATGGAGTCGAAATGCGTGAATCCGGTGCCGAGAATGATCGCGCCCGCTTCGATCTTGTCGCCGTTGCTCAGGGTAGCCGTAAAGTTGCCGGCTTCGCCCGCCACCTGCGTGACCTTGGCAGACTTGTGGATGCTGACGTTCCCGTCGCCTTCCACACGGCTGACCATACGGCCGATGGCATCTTTGGCCCACTCGCCCGATGGTACCAGCTTGGCGTAGCCAGAGATGATGGGAGCACCGCCAAGAACGTCTTCTTTCTCGACGATGACGGCTTTCTTACCCATTGATGCAATAGTGGCTGCTGCCGATAAACCTGCTGGACCTGCACCTACGACTAAAACTGTATCTTGTGCACTCACTGAACTTTCTCCTTAAGCGCCCGCTTTCATGTTGATGTTTTGATTGGTGGCGAGTTCAGGGTTGTAGAGGTATTCCACATTGCCCTGTTCCACCTGCTTGAGATATTCCTGGAAGTCGGCCTTGGCCTTGTCCCAGCTGATGCCCATCTTTTCCACCAGGTCTTCACAGGGTGAAGCGTGCCACTGCAACTGCACGATCTTGAAGGGATCGGCGCCACAGGCGAGTGCCGCGAGCTGCACGTCGGCGACAATGGGGATGCTGTAGTTCATGTCATGGGCCTTGCCGATCCACTGGTTTTTGTCCATGGTGGTGATACAGCCGGTATCAATGCCAACCATCACATCGGCATTGGCTTCTTCCCGGGCCACCTTGATCTTGCGATTCATGGTAAAGCTGCGGGTGAACTCGCGCTCGGAGATGATGTGGCGGAAACCGAAGCCACAGCAGTCATACCAAGTGGAGTAGTCGATGACCTGAGCGCCCAGAGCCTGGACAACGGAAGTACCGACCGCGGTACGATTGCCGCCGAGCACCGTGTTGTCATAAACGGCGTCTTCAGCGACCATCTTGTAATAGTGACAAGCGGCATGATTAGTGACGCGGATATTGCTCATGTCGATGGTCTGCAATTCGCTGGCAATGCGGTTACGCATAACGTGCAGCCATTCGCTGTAATGGACGACCTCTTCGGGGATGACGATCTTGCCGTCGACCAGGCGACCGAGCTTGCCCAGGATCTTCTTGACCTTTTCGCGTAGTTCCGCGGATTCGATCAGGTACTTGCGGATTTCCTTGTAGTTGCCGAAGGAGGTGCCGCAGTGGACCAGAGGATAGAAGTGACCATTCTCGAAGCCGTGCTGCTTGCCGGAGACGTACGCCTGATGGAAGTTGCGCAGGAAGACGGCGGCGAGGGATTCGACGTTGCCGATGCCGGAGCCGTGGTAGTTCCAGGCGGTGCAGGAGGTCTGGTCGGTCTCATCCAGATAATCGACGCCCAAGTGATTCATGAACCACATAAGACTGGTAGGGTAGCCGGGGATGTTGCCGCACTGGCCACAGCTCTTGTGGTGCCAGAGATTATTGGTGGGAATACGCTTTTTCCAGCCGAATAGGGTATCCACTTCGATAGCTTTGTGCTCGTCGGTGATGCGGTGGACGATGATCTCGCCTTCTTTCTCCAGTTCCCACATGTGATCACGGATGTCGTCCATCCGCTCGCCCAGGTCCATCGTGCGCCGGTCAACGTGGCTGCGCACCCAGGCCGTGGCCGTCTCGGCCTCGTTTGCCGAAAGATTCGTGTCCTGAAAAAAGGCACCGTGACCCGCTACGCCTTGCTGCGTGCTGTTGTCGCTCATGATTGACTCCTCAGTCCTTATCGCCCTGGCTCTCAAGCCAGTCTTCGTAATCTTCGCGCTTCTCGTCAATGAAGTCCTCAATCACGTCGAAGAGATTTTCGTCCATCGTTTCCAATGACTTAAGAACACCCGTCATTTCCCAGATGGTGTACATCTCTACAGAGGTCTTCAGTGACACTTCCCACGCCGTTTCCACAGTCTGCAAGGTGCGTACCGGAATGGCTTTACGCAGGATCCGCAGATCGCCTTCTACCTTCTGGATATTGGGACCCCAGTCGGGAAAGTGATCGGGCTGAATCATATCCGGAGAAAGCTGGTTGCCGGTGGTGATCAGCTTGAGCATGACGCGACCGAAGGGTCGCAGCACATCTTTCGCCGACTGCATGCCATGACGAATAGACACTTCGCGCAGAATCATGACCAAACCACCGGGGGAATTCTTGAAAGGACAACGTGCCGCGCAAGTCATGCACTGCGCACAGGCCCAGATTTTTTCCTGCATCGCATCATAGATCTGCTCGACATTTTCAGTCCACAGCAACTGGACAATCTCGCGCGGGCTATAATCATAGAACTGCGCAGACGGGCAGGTAGCCGTACAAATGCCACAATTCAAACATCCATTAAGTTCGTGATCATAACGAAAATCCGCGCGGACTTCGTCAAACATCTCTTTCATCTCAGCGTAAGTCGCCATTTACTCGCTCCTCGCTAGCAATTAACACGTCGCACTTGTTGACCCGCAGTGCAGATCGGTAGTTCACATAAAGAGCGTAATATCGGACTCTCCGGCAAACTCAAAGAACGAGGCGGCGCCACCAAGTTCGATGCCGTCAATGAAATCAGCCGTATCAAACTCGAAAAGATCAACGGTCATCTGACAGGCAATCATCCGTACTTCTGCTTCAACACAAAGTTCACGCAGTTCTTCCAGACTGGCCACACCTTTTGCCTTCATTTTGCTTTTCATCATGGAAGTGGCCATTCCTTCCATACCCGGAAGCACCATCATCAGCGTCGGCATCGGTATCGGCATCGGCATCGCGGGATTCCCGAGCGGGCTCACGCGCAGATGGCTCAAATCCTTCTTCAACAACTGCAGGCCGTAGAAGGTAAAAAATATCTCAACCCCATAGCCGAGCGCCGCTGCGGTAGATGCCAGAATGAAAGGCGGATAACCCCAGTCCAGAGTGCCCTTCGTGGCAATAATTGCTAATTTTTTCTCGTCCATTGTTTTGTGCTCCCGGTCGGGCTTCTTTTCCCAACCTTATTAAATTAGGCCTTCTGGATGAAGAAGATGAACTCGCCAGCGGCTTCCGCATGCTCCAGCAGGGGATTCTTGGTCTGCTTGGAAAACGCTTCGAAGTCCTTTACGGCGCCCGGATCGGTAGCAACGATCTTCAAGACCTGCCCAGAGGTCAGTTCACCAAGCATCTTCTTGGTGCGGAGAATCGGCAACGGACAATTCAGTCCGCGGGCGTCGAGTACCTTGTCTTCTTGTACCATGGGTTAACCTCCTCGGTTATGATGTCTGAAAAACTACTTGCTGGACTCTATCAGGAAAAGCATGAACAGCAAGGCAAATATTTTGATTTGATGATTAAGCCCCCCTATTTTAGGATATCCTTATTAACCTGGCAACTGCGCAATGGGAAAGCCCCGATTGGCCCAGGCAGATATTCCTCCACGTAAATTAAGCACTTGGCCGAAACCCTGTGCCGCCGCGAAAGCCGCTGCCTGTGCCGAACGCCCACCGCTCAGGCAGTAAAAAACGATCGGTTGCGATTTATCCATCTGCTGTAGTGACATAGGCAGCAAGTGCAAGGGCAGGTGCTTGGCCCCATCAATGACGCCCCGTGCGACTTCGCCGGGCGAGCGCACATCAATCAAGGTGAACGCATCCCCTTGTTCCGTTAAGGCTTTGAGCTGATCTGCGGTGATTTCTTGAAAACCGTACATGCGTCACTCGTTTACATGAAAGAAAAGTTAATTGAGCAGTCTACACGATGCTCCGCACGTAGCACCAGATACCGGAAACATCAAACACCCCAAAGGCTAACCCCCGAGTTGCATCATGAACACTGTCGCAGAACGGCTTGGGTCATTTACAAACTGGTGCCGCTCCGGTTTATCGCGCCAGATGCCCTGGGTAATGGCCTCAGCGATCTGCCCGTCACTATTCGACCCCCGTATGAGGGGTAAAAGCGCCAATCCGCTATCCTGACCCAGACAATACACCAGACGCCCCGTCGCCGTGAGGCGTACCCGATTACAGGTTGCACAAAAATCATTGCTGATGGGGGTAATAAAGCCCACTTGGGAGCGCACTGCCGGAAGCTGATAGAGGTGTGCCGGGCCATTATCTACGGGCCTCGTCACGGGTTGCAGCGGACCAAATTGCCGCTCTATGACTTGCTGTGCTTCCGCGGCGCTCAAAAATTGCACCTCTTGGGCGGCCGCCCCGGCCTCGCCCAGGGGCATGGTCTCAATAAAGCGTATGTCGATGCCGCGCTGCATCGCATACTCCACCAGCGCAGGCAGACCATTTCCGTTGTTCTGGCGAAGCAGCACGACGTTGAGCTTAATCCGTGGAATTTCCGCGAGAATAGCTGCTTCGATACCTTCCAGCACACGACGCAGATCACCACCTCTGGTCACCCGTGCGAAAACCTCGGGATCAAGACTGTCGAGGCTAATATTCAGGTTATTGACACCCATCTGCCGCAGGGCCGCGGCGCGGCGTCCTAGCAGTAATCCGTTGGTGCTGATACTGATCTTACCCACACCATGACGACGTGCGGAACCGACGAGGGAAAGGATCTTCGGATGAATGAGTGGTTCGCCGCCCGTAAAACGTATATGGCGAACGCCGAGCCCACTGAAAATGCGAATCAGGCGATCATATTCTTCTGCCTGAAGATGGTCTTCCCGCGCGTAGAAGGGGGTCCCTTCCTCTGGAGAGCAGTAGCTACAACGAAAGTTGCAGTGCTCAGTCACCGAAATACGCAGATAGGTGACATGCCGACCAAACTGATCCGCCAATGCGGTTTCTCGTATCGGTTCTGCAAATAGCCCCTGCGACATGCCTGCTACTCCCTTGGGAACTTTACCTTAAAAGACCCATACTAGACCCCTTTTGAAACCGCGTTCAACACTGCTGACGGCCATGATAGAGATTAACCACATGCTGTACCGATCCCGAAGATAACCGATCCAGGCGGAACTGGAAGCATTAGTGTGAAAGTCGCTATCGTTGCGCACGACAATCACACTATGATTCCCGCCAGGGGTGGTATTACCCCAACCAGAGAATCATCCATAGCCAGAGGCGTTTGGGAAAGGTCATATCCACTTCCTGAGTCGCGCGTGCTTTAATAGTCTTACGCAAAAGGAGTGCCAGATTCATGTCAGGTCCCAATACCCTCAATCATTTTAATATGCTAGGTGAAGCCCACATGGTCGATGTCGGTGAGAAGGTAGTGACGACTCGCGTTGCGCTGGCGGCAGGTGAAATCATTATGGCGGATTCTACACTGGAACGCATTGAGTCTGGACGAATGGGGAAAGGTGATGTTCTGGGTGTGGCACGTATCGCAGCCATTCAGGCCACCAAAAGAACATGGGAGCTGATCCCTTTGGCACATCCCTTGCTCCTCACGGGCGTCGAGGTCGAATTGACTCCTGCTCATGATCCTGCGCGGATTGTTTGTCGTGCCGAGGTGCACTGCGTCGGCCAGACGGGTGTCGAGATGGAAGCGCTCACGGCGGTTTCCGTGGGTTTGCTCACTATTTACGACATGTGCAAAGCCATAGATCGCGGGATGCTGCTACAAAATACCCGTCTCTTGCGGAAAGACGGCGGCAAGACGGGCCTCTGGGAGAGAGACTAGGCATCCTGTCCGCCTTCCGCCTGATACCTACTTACCGCGATGTGGTGAAGAACTGTAACGCACCATCACATCCCGATCCTTCCAGTTCACCTCTTTCAGAATCTCATCGGGGATCATGTAACGATCCTGCGGTGCCACGTCCTGAAACTTCACCACGCGCAGCACGTCGCTGAAGGCAAGTTTGCGCAGCAGGCCGTCTTTGTCCGTAGCACGGACGATCATGGCGTCCTTGAGGAGGGCATAGACGTAGAAATTGCCGGGTCGCAGCTTACCTTCCTTATCCTTCCAGGTAACGGTAATGCGCGAATGTTCTTTGAAATCATTGCGAATCATAAGTGAATCTCCTTGGATTAAGCACCATTAAACTAATCACCGTGCCGGGCACAAAGCAAATAAGGGCTACTTATCACAAAACAAAAAACGCTGACTCGCCTTATCAGGCCTATTCCGCCAACACCTCGGGGACAACGGAACGTCCCCAATTTGGGGCATGCAGACGCGAGGTACAAGATGGCTACCGTCATGGAATTTAGGGATAGATCTTGCGCTGCGGATGGGGGCGGCTGGTATTCGGCCCTGGCGCCATACCCGCCAAACCCAGCGCACGCACCAATCGCTGCATCTTCAAAAGGGATGTTGTAGCCATTCATCCACAGGTTTCATGGCTTTGGTCTCGGCCATTCCTCATGCTAGACTGCTCTTTGCGCACGGCTTGTTGGGGATGCAGTAAGTTTCTGCCCCTTCAAAGTGGTTTCCTCCATTTTCAGCAAGGCTTTTAACTTGATGATATTTAAACGCATTCTTGGAATTTTCTCCACCGACCTCGCCGTAGATCTGGGCACCGCCAACACCCTGATTTACGTGCGCGGCAAGGGTATTGTGCTGTCTGAACCGTCCGTGGTGGCCATCCACACCGGGCGGCATGGGGCTACCAGCCGACGGATGCATGTCGGGGAGGAAGCCAAACGTATGCTGGGCCGCACACCGGCCAACATTACGGCTATCCGACCATTAAAAGACGGCGTGATTGCCGATTTCCAGATTACCGAGGCCATGCTCAAGCACTTCATCAGACGCGTGCACCATCAACGCTTCCTGAGCCCAAGCCCGCGGATTATCGTCTGTGTACCCTATGGGGCAACGCAAGTGGAGCGGCGTGCGATCCGCGAGTCGGCGATGAGTGCGGGCGCACGCGAAGTACACCTGATTGAAGAGCCGATGGCGGCCGCCATCGGGGCCGGGATGCCCGTTGCGGAGCCTACCGGCTCCATGGTGGTGGATATTGGCGGTGGCACCACCGAAGTCGGCGTCATCGCGCTGGGCGGGGTGGTCTACTCCCAGAGCGTACGTGTCGGTGGTGACAAAATGGATGAAGCTATCGTCAACTACATTCGTCGCAACTACGGCATGCTGATTGGTGAGACTACCGCCGAAGAGATCAAGAAGAAGGTGGGCTGCGCCTATCCCGGTCAGGAAGTGCTCAGCATGGAAGTACGCGGGCGCAATCTCGCCGAAGGCGTTCCACGGACTTTTACGATTACCAGCAATGAAATTCTTGAAGCCCTTCAGGAGCCGTTAGGTGCCATTGTCGGCGCCATCAAACTGGCCCTGGAGCAGACACCTCCCGAACTCGCTGGCGATATCGCCGAACGAGGCATGGTATTGACCGGCGGTGGCGCCCTCCTCCGCGATCTGGATCGCCTGATCATGGAGGAAACGGCACTACCGGTCATCGTTGCGGAGGATCCGTTAACCTGCGTGGCGCGGGGCAGCGGTCGGGCGCTCGAAGAACTGGAGTTGCTGGGTGAGGTATTTGCCGACGATTAAGCTTAACAGCTTCTCCTGAGCTACCATGCCTGCATTGTTTTTCCCCCGCCGCTACCCGCCGCTCCTTCGCGTAGCGGTACTGGTTTTATTGACCGTATTTGTTTCGGTGTTCAGCGAAAAACATCCCCGTATAAAAAGCGCTTCTTTGACCGTGGCCTATCCGGTGCAGTGGATCAGCATGCAGGGAACCAGCTTCTGGCAGCAGGCTGACAACTACCTGCAAAGCCGTGCCGCGCTAGAGTCTGAAAATGCCCGACTACGCGCTGAACTCGTCCGTGCCCGACCTGAACTATTAGAAGCAGATATCCTGCGTAACGAAAACCGTCAGCTTCTTGCGTTACTCGACAGCATCCCCCAGCCGCCCGGGAAAGTGGCCGTCGCGCAGGTTATCGCGCAGAACTTTTCACCCGGGAGCCAGTTGTTAATCGTCAACATGGGCGCGCGCGCGGGAATATTTGTCGGACAGCCGGTTCTTGCCGCAGGGGGAGTGGCTGGTCAGGTAGTCAGTGTTTCGCCTATGAGCAGTCAGGTGGCTCTGCTTTCTGACCTGGACAGCAGCATTCCCGTACAGCCCGCAGATTCTGACACGCCCTTGCTGGTAGACGGCAAGGGGGATATTAATAACCTTGCAGTACCCTTTCAACCGCGCAACACCTCCCTGAAGGTCGGCGATAGACTTGTCACCTCTGGCTTAGGTGGGCGCTACCCGCCGGGACTGAATGTCGGCGCGATTTCTGCCATCATCCGTAATGGTGACCAATCCTTTGCACAGATTGTGGTACGACCGGCTGTTCGTTTGGGACAACTGAGCACGGTGCTTATGCTCTGGGATAGCCCATCCCCGCGGCCAGCGGCAACGCCATGATCGCCATCGCGCTCATTCTCGGCTTTTTTTTCGCACTTACAGCAGAAATCATTCCCTGCGGCCCGCTTTATGCCTTACTCCATCCTGATTTTGTCGCTCTGCTGCTGCTCTATTGGGCGATCAGCAGCAGCTCTGAACTAAGCTTCACCATCGTCTGGCTGATCGGTCTGCTTCAGGATATGGTACTCGGGGGTGTGCTGGGAAC
The DNA here is from genome assembly GCA_027445725.1 of Acidithiobacillus sp. The sequence continues at coordinate 1,382 of DAIAVG010000027.1, read as the reverse complement.
TCAGGCCATCGCCGGGGTTGTGATGATTTATCTGCTCTATACCGGCATTGCCAGGGTCCGCAGCCTGGCGTCCTGGGAACAACTCTTCTTCATATTCCTGTTACTGCTGACCCACCGTTTGCTGGTCTGGTTGTGGCAAGCCTGGGCAGGCACCGTCACCTGGCATTTTTCGCTGCTTTTAGGACCTGTAATCGGCGCCCTGCTGTGGCCGCTTTTCACGCTGACGCTTGATTATCTGCGTCACGCGTTGCGCCTGAAACATATATGAACGCATTACAGCTCGCCCAGGAACATCGGCAGTTCACCCTTCGGCTGCTCGTCGTGTCGGGACTGATCACCCTGCTTACGGCCATACTGGCTATACAGGTATTCAGGCTGCAGGTCCTGGATCACGACCACTACGCCACCCAATCCACCCATAACACTATTGCATTGCTGCCGATCGCCCCCCTGCGCGGCCGTATTCTCGATCGACATGGGCAGATACTCGCGGATGACCGGACCGGCTTCGTACTTGCGATCACGCCAAACAAGGCCATTCATTTGAGCGAAACCATCCACCGCCTGCAGAAGATATTACCCATCAATGCGGAGGATCAGAAACGTTTCAACAGTGATCTGTCACATGCACACCCCTATCAGCCTGTCCTCCTTCGTCGCGATCTCCGTCCTGATGAGCTGGCAGCATTTGCCGTACAGCGCCATCAATTTCCGGGTGTGGAAATACGGACCCAGATTAAACGCCACTATCCCTATGGTTCGCTCTTCGCCCATGTATTGGGCTATGTGGGCCGCCTGGCACCTGCGGAAATCCGTGAGGGCCAGATGGCGGACTACGCCGGGCTGGATAGCATCGGCAAAAGCGGTCTGGAAGCGCAGTATGAAGCTCTGCTGAAAGGCCAGCCCGGCAATCAGGAGGTAGAAATCGACGCACGCGGACGCACGTTACACACCCGGTTGCGTAACTCGGCCCGGCAGGGAACGACGCTCCATACGACTCTGGATCTCGCCGTACAGCAGGCTGCCGCCCAAGCTATGGCCGGGCAGCAGGGCGCCGTGGTAGCACTGGATCCGCAGAATGGTGATGTGCTCGCTGCTTATTCGGCACCCGCGTTTGATCCGAATGCTTTCGTCGATGGCCTGAGCATCGCCCTATGGACCAGACTTCGGGACGATCCGGGCACACCCATGACCAACCGGTTCCTGCGGGGCAGCTATCCTCCGGGCTCCACCATCAAGCCTTTTGTGGCACTCAGCGCCCTGCATGACAAGGCCATCACCGCTGATCAGCGGCTCGCTGGCGGCACTTACTACCAGATCCCCGGCACTAAGCACAAATATTACGACTGGAAACCCGGCGGTCATGGTGCGGAAAATCTGCG